>CADBTE010000083.1 GCA_902797455.1 uncultured Planctomycetota bacterium
GACAGCGGTATCCCCGCCGAAGACGAAGGTACCTTGGGCGACGATATTCCGCTCCCTTCGGGCCAAGAGGATCTGTTCGGCACGCCGGACACGTTCGAGCAGCCGGCCCCGTTCGAGGAAACGGATTCCACCCTCGAGCAGACACAACCTGGGGACGGCGGCGGGGCACCTCCCGAGCCGCCATCCAAGAAGACCAAGAAAGCGCCTAAAAAGCCGAAGCCGAAGAAACAGCGTAAGCCCGACGATCCTTCGATCTTCTCCTCGCCGATCACTTGGATTTGTCTCCTGATTTGGGTCGGGGGGAATATCTGGGGAACGATAACCAAAGGGATCGACAAGCCGTTTTTCTGGATCTGTTTCAATATCCTCGGTGTGGTCCTTTTCTCGGTTCCTGTCCTGCTGAGCAATGTCCGCAAGCGCGAGGGAGGGATCAACATCTACAACGCCGCGCTGGCCCTGGCTTTGGGACTGATCGTGATCGGGTGTATGCTGCTGGTAATCGCCCAGGCCCCTTACGGATTCAAGATTAAGCCGTAGTTCAGCCGTTCGAGCCGTGTTTCCCGCCTTAAACGGGGAGGTGATCTTATTGTGGGTCTCCTCCCCGTTTATTTTTTATCGCCTGAGGTTCTCCTTCTGTCGCTCCTCGGCCCGGTCTCCCACGTCCCCTTACAGACGTTTATACCGCTTTTAACGAATTAAACGTCTTAATTTTCTTTTTCCTTCAAACCTTGCCTTTCTTCCTTTCTTTTTTCTTTTGCGTATATTAAAATTCCCTAAAGGGGAAGGTATTCTCCCGAAAAACAAGAGGTTAGTATCCACGTACCGTTGTCTATGTCGTCCAATCCATTGTCTCCAACAGCAGCCCGACCCAGGGACAGGTACCCGATGCCGCGCATTGGGTACTTGGCGGCGCTTTTGTTCCTTGCCGCACGCTTAGCGGCCGGGGTCGCGGCGGCCGAAGGAACACTCCCCCCCGCGGCTGTGAAAAACGAGCCCGCGCGCCCTATCCAGCTCGATCGTGAGATGACTTTTTGGCTCTTCGGCGACGACGGGAAATGGCGCATTCCCCTTCCGAACTGGTCGGTCGCCGATGTAATGCGGATGGTTGATGCGCCCGAGACGTCACAGGCACAAAGCGGCTACACGGTGGAGAGTGTCAATGTCCAGGGGGCGGTTCGGCAGGGGATTGTCGAATTGACCGCGGAATACCGTATCATCACCGACGGGGAAGCGCCAATCGAAGTGCCGCTCGGTTTGAACGAGGGGGTTCTCATCACCGGCGGCGACGACACGCCGTTTCATCAGACTCCCTTCCTCTACGAGGGAAACGGGGATTGCCGAATCGATATCGACCGCGCCAGTGGCGGTTACGTCGCAATTCTCTCGCCCCGGACCACCGAACTGCTCACCCCGTCGGCCGAACGGGACGAAAACGATCCCCACCAAGGTTCCGACCTGTTTAAACCGGTTATGTTCCAATCGGCCGACAAACCTGAAAACCTCACCGAGACAGGGGAAGAACATTCCCCTCCCTCCGGCGAGGTTCCCCCTCAGCCGGAAGACATTCGGGATGACGCCGCTCCGGACACCGGCGGGCATGACAGCGTCGATCCTGAAGGCGGCCGGGAAGAGGAAAACCTCGGCAGTGACAGCCAAACTCCGGACGCCGGTGCCGACGAATCGTCTGTCGAGGAAACACCTACCAACGAGCCACCGCAAGAGGCCGTCCCCGCGAACAGAGAGGATGATTCCATCCTCCCGCTTCCCCTGATCGAATCACTGCGCGATCAGGAAAAACCATCGGGGCAAGGGCTCTTTCCTGGAAAGAAACAGTACCGTCATACCCTCACGCTCCATCTGCTCTTCAAGGCCACGGTCGTCGGCGGGAATGAGTACCAACTCAAGGCGACATTTGCCCCAGCGGTCTCCTCTCGCCTGCGCCTGGAGGTTCCGCTCCCCGACGTTCAGCTTTCGGTCTCGGAGGGGACACTGGCGCTTCCCCCCGTCAGCCTAAGCGAAACCACTTCCGAGATCGTCCTCAACGGTCTGAACCGTATCGGAAAACCAACGGAGCTGTTCTGGTGGAAACGGGAAGACCGCCAATCGGATACCCAAAAGATTCTTCAGGCGGAGGACGCGCTGATCACCGCCACACTCGGAGACCAGCAGATTAACTACGATGTCGTCTACCCTGTCCGCCTCTTCGGCGGTGGGACCGATCTGCTGAAGATCAACCTCCCCCCATTCGCCAGGATTCTGCGCGATTCGGTCATTGTCACCACCACCGGCGGTGCCTCGATCCCGGTTCGAGACGTCAAAGAGACCGACCCTGACCTGAAGAGCTCGTCGGTCGATATTCGTCTGGCCCAGGATATTCAGGAGGGAGTCACTGTTCAATTCCGGGCGGTGATTTCCGACCCCAAACCGGCCGAAGCGTCGTCGTCCCGCGCCGATGTGTGGGAACTTGGGGGATTCTCGATCCAAGGGGCACAAAAACAGACCGGCCGCATGACCGTTCGCCTCCCGAAAGAAACGGGGTTCCTCCTCCTGCCGCAGGCGGGGATACGGACCGAAAACGGCGAGTCGGCCGGCCTGGGAAGTGATGAGGAAAGCTTCGCCTTCTTCACGCAGCCTTTCTCGCTGGCCGCGCAAAAGATCGAGAGGCAGGCGCGCACCAGTGTCGCCGCCGAGCTGCAGCTGTACGTTCATCAACAGTACACTCAGCTTTTCTCCCAGTTCCGTTTTACAATCCATGGGGGGACGGTGCACGAATTTCGGTTCCAAACCGCCGATTGGTTTGTCAACAGCATTAAACCCGACAACATCGTCGACGTGGAGCGAATCTACACTGATCCCGAAACCAAGGAACTGGTCTTGCCGCTGCTGGTTCCTACCGAGGGTGATGTTATGATCCAGCTCGGCGCGGTCCGTCAAATCAACGGCGATGACCTGGAGGTTCCGATCCCGGTCAGTCTGTGCGATTGGTCCGAACCCGATACTGTTGTCATCATTCCCGATGACGATATCGAACTGATCCCGCAGGAAGAGAAGATGCAAAATCTCCTTCCCCGCGGGACACGGACACTCAAGCTGACGATGGATGTTCCCGGACGCCAGCAGATTCCTTTGGTCTACCAGACACAGTATTTAGGCAGCGACAGTGAACATCCCTACCCGATCTTCGCCGCCTCGCTGTGCCGCCACGAGCAGCAGATTGAATCGACCCTCCAGACCGAGGTCCTTCTGACGGAAGACGTGAAATCAAACCAAATCCGTCAAACCTGGACCTGCCGTGTTTCGTACGAGGCACTGCGGGAGATCACGCTGCGGCTCCCCGCGCAGCTGCGTGAAAATTCTTCCTTCACGCTCACGGTGAATGGCAAACCGGTTACCCCGCAGGATATTCAGGCGTCTGACATTCCGATCGAGGCGAGCGAAGATCAAAATTCGGTCTCTCTCCCCGAGGAACAGGCCTCTCCAACGATACGCAAACGGGTCATCTTCCCGGACGGGGAGCAAATTGGGATATGCACGATCACCCTTCAGTACCCCTTCAGAAACGCGGAGCTGCGCGAGGATCTGACTAATTGGATCCGTCTCCCTCTGGCCAGCTGCGAGGAGGGAACGCTCTTGGTTCATCGGCTGGTAATCAAGACTCGTCCGGGAATTCAGATCGACCTGGCCGACGACGCCGCCGACTGGGTTATGGAGGAGCACCGAACGGCCACGGTCGATAATATCCAGGAATACCATCTCTACACCGACAAGAAACAAAACGTTCTTCCGATCCGAGCCGTGGTCAGCGCCCGGGAAGCGCTCGGAACGACCATCGTGGAGCGGGTCTGGATTCAAACCTGGCTCATCGGAGGAAATCGATTCGAGAGAGTCGCCGCGCGGGTCACCAGTGACCGCGAGCAATTCCTCATCAAACTCCCCCCCGCTGTTCGCCGCGACCGAACGGAAATTCGGATTGACGGCATCCCCTACCCCGATGCCGCCGACCACTACAACGCCTCTGGGGAACTGGTGATCCATCTGGCGAATAATCAGCGGCATCACCCCATCGCGCTGGAGATCTCCTACCTAATCCAGTCTGATTCCGAAATCGACACCGGAACCCTGTCCCTTCCCGAGTTCCTCGGTCAGTCGCTCTGGGTTCGGCGCTGCTACTGGCAGGTGATTCTCCCAGAGACACGTCATATCGTCGGCGCGGTTCGGGGGTGGACTCCCGAATATTACGACACGGCCTGGAGCAGTCTGAGGTTTAAGCGCGTCGCCTCGATGGGAACCCGCGAGCTGGGGAATTGGGTCGGGATCACCCTGCCCGATGTAATCCCCGAGCGGACCAACGTCTATTTGTTCGGCAGTTTCGCACCAAGCAACTCGGCGCACCTGCGGATCATCGACCGGTCGATTCTGGTACTGTTCGGCAGCGGTATCGTCCTGATCTTCGCGCTTGGGTTCCTCTATCTCCCGGTCGCCAGGTCCCAAGGGATTGTGATCGCGCTGCTGACAATCGCCACCGCGGTCTTTGTCTACCAGCCGATTATTATTCTGGGATTCCTTCAGACGGCGGTGTGCGGGTTCCTCCTGGCGCTGGTCGCGTTCATTATCAAGCGGTTCCTTGGTCATGGAGCGGCCGAGGCGCCGCCGTCTGTGCCGGAACCGGGGGAAGGGACAGCCGCCTCACACTCC
This sequence comes from uncultured Planctomycetota bacterium, assembly GCA_902797455.1. Lineage (GTDB taxonomy): Bacteria > Planctomycetota > Planctomycetia > Pirellulales > Thermoguttaceae > RUG695. Next base: position 4,696 of record CADBTE010000083.1, read on the forward strand.
ACCATTCCCTCTCACGGTTCCATCTCTCGGGGACAGCCTCCGGAGAACCGTTCCCCGGAGGAGGCCATCGGCGCCGCCGAGGAACTCCGCTAAGGGAGCGCGGGACGAAAAGAACGATCAGGAAGATAAACATGGGCCGTCACCACCGATTCAATGCTTTTGCCAAAAGGAGTTCCCCGGGGAACCTCCGCGCGGGCGGGCTGTGTGTGGGGGCGGTCCTGCTGTTCGTTTGGCTTTTGTCACCAGTTCCTTTCTTTGGCCTGGCGGCGGGGGTATCTCAGGAGAGCCGGCCTGATCATGAGGCTGTATCGGATCAAAATCCGGCACCGGAGCCGACGGCCTTCCCCAAGACGGAGGAACAGCATCTGAGATACCGCTATTGGATGGTTCCCGACGGGAAAATTGACCAATGGCCATGGGGCAGCGAAAAGTATTACCCTATCCCCTACGAGCAATTCTCGGCCCTGATGGACGCCAGGACGGCCCTTCCCCCCGGGGGGGAAGGGGAAGAGCTTCCCAGCAGCGTCAAAGAGCTCCGTCTGCGGGCAATCTATCGCGACGGTCGGCTCTGTGACGGCCAGGGAGAGGTTTTTTTCTCCAAGAAGGAATACGCCGATAACAGCGACGCAACGCAGGCGCACCCCCGAGAACTCATCCCCTTCGAAACACTCTCGTTTGCCACCGGCGCGCTGAAGTGGGAAGATGGAACGGACGCGACACTGGGGCTGTATCCCAACGGACGTATCTACCTGTCGCGAACAGACGGTGAACACCTGTCCTTCGAATGGTCCCAGCAGGGAACCGTCAATGGCACGGGGGAAGTTATCTTTGAACTGAGTTTCCTTCCCTCCCCGGTCACCTCTTTGACCGTGGAACTGCCGAATGATGTCAAGCCGATGTGCGATGGCGCACTTTTGCTGCGGCACAGCGGCGCCTCGAAGGAAGCTTTCCAGGTCTGGCGTCTTTTTCCGGGAACCAGCGAAAAAGCCCGCCTGACACTTGTTCCGGTCAGCGAAACCGCCGATCTTCGAAACAAGACCGGATACCGGCAGGAACTCGACTGCCGTCTGGCGGAAGAGGGGACCGAAATCAAGTCGCGTTTTATCTTTGACGGCATCGGAGAACCTTCCGACCGGCTGACACTCATCCTTGACCAGCCGCTGGTTCTCAAGTCGGCCGTATGGAAACACAGCGACCATCCGATCGATAACCTTCGGCCTGAGGGGGGCTTTGGAACAACCACGTATCAGATTCCTTTCCCCGCCAAGCGTCCCCCGGAAGGGCTCGACCTGCTGGTGACCGCCATCGCCCCGAGTGAGCCGGCGCTTGCCGGTCAATCAACGTTTCAAGCGCAGATCCCGGGAGTTCGTCTGCTGAGCGACGCGCTGTTTTGGCGCGAGACCACGCTGCGTCTCGACGTGGTCCGTCCGCTGTCGGTCCTGTCGTTCGACCGGAACGAAATGATCCAGGCGTTCGACCGTTTCACTACGTCCGGCGAAGATCAAGAAGGGTTTGTCTTTAAGTTTTTCGAGCCGAACGCCTCGCTGGCGGTTCTCCTCGGCAAGACGGAACCGTCCCCCATCTTCAGCAGCGCGCACCAGATTCAATTCGACTTCCAAGAGATACGTTCACAAAGCCGTCTTCAGCTCGCCGGTCTTTACGATCGTCTCGAGATCCCGATCGCCGATCATTGGCAGATCGAGACGGTCCGCGGACAGGAGGGACTCCCTCTGAATTGGGTCGTCCGCGAAAACGAAAAAGGACGGGAATTAATTCTCTCCCTTCGCCACGCAGCCGCCGAGACGAAGACCGACACAGAGAATAGGGAGACATCCGAGCAAGCCCCTAATTTCCCGGTGATCGAGATGGTCGGTCGATATACCGGGGAGATCTCCGAACGTCTGCCGGTCGATTCGCTTGTCCCGATCGATGTGAGCAAACAGCCCTTTGGAGATCATCTCATCTCCTTCTCGGTTCCGGCGCAGTATCGGGTGCGCTGGTTCGACCCGGCGGGCCGGCCTATGGAACCTCGCCGATGCGACGAGGCCCTGACGCGTTCCCTCTTTTCCAATCCGCAGTCAGGCCTGGCCTTGCGGATCGGGAACGACACCAGCGCTGTCTCGGTCGAGTTCGTCCGGGAGGAACCATCGTTCCAGGGGGAAGCCCACGGAACCATCACGGTCCGGAACGACTACGTCACGGAGCAGTGGCGTTTTCGGGTCACCCCTCCGGCCTCCGGGCGGGTGGACCAGGTTCTGATCGCGTTCCACCACAGCGACGCCGGCGTGTTTGGTTCCACCTGGGACGAAACCGAGTGGGAATGGAACCTGGCGGGAGAATCGGAACACGCGTTTCAGGTGACTCACCTGTCCGAGGAGGATCGTTACGCGCTGGGACTGGGGGTTCACGCGCACGTGTGGGAATTTCGCCCTCTAACCAGCCGAAGTGCCGCGTTTGAAATACTTGCCGTCCGCTCTCATCCTCTGCGCGATGATGAGCCGTTCCCTTTGCCGAGTTTTCTGCGAACCGATCAACAGGTTGGGGAGATCGTGATCGCCGCCGAGGAGACTTCGCAAATCAACCTCAACCCGGTTAACCTTAGGTCGATCCCCGTCCCGCTCCCCAAAGCTGGGGAATACGAAACGGCGCTGGGCGCGTTCAGCTACGACCCCAATCGACTGGATGAAAATCGGGAACCTTCTTATATCACACTCAGCGGGAATAAGGAGTCTCCCCCGCGCAAGGCCGCCTGGTGCTGGTTTATGCGGCTCGATACCCTTCTGGAACCAGACCAGACGGCTCGAAACTACCTGTCGGTCTTTCTGGAGAACGCTGGGAAGAAGGATCTGTGTGTCACGCTCCCGACGGGGATCACGACCGATTCCATTCAAGAGGTTCGAATTAACGGGGAGCGCGCAACATGGTATCCCGAATCCGATGGTGCGGCTCTCTTCAGCGAGGCGTCCGGACAGAACCACCCCGACACCAAGAAGGGGAACTCGCTGTCGGTTCTTCTCCCCGACCGGGAGCGATATGTGACGTTCTGTCTGATTTACTCCCATCCCTGCCCCGCGCTGGAGATTTACCAGAAGGTAACGCCCCGTGTTCCCCAGCTCGATATCGAGGTTCTCTCGGGAGACTGGAACGTCTGGATTCCTCCGGAATACGCGGCCCGACAGACCAACATCTCCGGCTGGCACGCCCTTTTAAGGGAGTTGCCCGACCCAAAGACCATTGGCCAATGGTTTGTGGATCACAGCCCCCTGTCGGGGAGCGCCGTCGGCAACGCCGAGCGGATCGAGACAATTCGCAAACGCAGCGACTATTTTTTCCGGCAGCTGGGGAACAGTGATTTCTACACGCAGTGTGTCTCGATCAAAAAGGCACGGGCCACTTCGCAGGCCCTCTCGAGTGAAAACGCCTCCGATCTCGCCTCTGGCGGCACATCCCAGCAGCCGGTCACCTGGGGCGACCTTCTGGCGACACCCGAAATACTCCGGCTTCTGTTCCCCGAGAACGTCCCGCAAATCGTCGTGAATCGAGCGGCGATGGGAAAGGGACGAATTCTCCCCACGACCGAAGTAACGCCGTCCGACAACGTGACCGGAACCGCTCGGGCACTGGAGATGACCGAGCCCTGGGGGCTGGTTTTTATCTTCCTGACCCCCGACTTGGTCTATGTGACGACCAACCAGGAACGTCAGGAGCTGGGGACCGACCTGGTTCCTCTCGGGAACGACCGCGTCTGGACCGTTCGCAACACGCCAAACATTCGGGAACTGATTCGAAATATCGAGACCGGCTCCTCTCCCCAGAGGATATCGGCCAAGAGTTGGAATGAGGAGACCATGGGGAGCGTTACCCCTTGGAAGACCGATCCGTTTTCCATCGGTTTCCCGATTGTCGCTCAGGGATGGCGTCAGTTTTGTGTCACGCTGGACGAGGCGGCCGAAGGAATCGACATCATCAATCAGCCTCAAATGGCGATTTGGAAATGGCTCTTTTTCCTCGCGACGGTCGTCTTGACTTGGCGCGGGCCGCTGAGCACCCGGCCCTTTTTGATCTTCCTCTTCGGAGGGACACTGTCGGTTTTCCACTATCTTTCCCCCCTGGGGATGACGATCGCCGTGGGCGTTCTGCTCGGGGCGCTGTATTCCCTCTGCATCGGGTGCTTCCGTCCCGCGGAGAAACGTGAAAAGGTGCCTGTCACAGCCGAAGCCGAGGTCGAAGAATCGGAAGTCGGGTACGTGAAAAGCCAGTATATCCCCGAACGGCTTCCAACCGAGGAGCGCCGGCTGCTCGGTATCCGCAAGGAGGATAAGACAGCGGGGGGATCCACCGCGGGCGATTCACCGAACGATGACGCCCCGACCGTCGTCACGGCCGGACTTCGACAGGAGGACGATGACGACGTGACTAAAGTCACGGTCCTTCCGGCGGAGGGAAAACAGCGGCACTCGGAGGATCAAAAGGCCGATAGTACAAAAATAAGGAAGGATCTCCTTCTGACCGAGGGTTCCGAGCATGGCGGCGAAAGCGATTCCCCCGCCGGCGCGAACACTCCCCTTCCCTAAGACAGACAAGCAGGATACCCAGACCGAATGCACAGCCAAAGACAGTCTCCCCCTCGACATCAGACGACCTCCGGGCCTTACCGCGCGGTGGTCGCATTGGGGCTGTTTTTCGCGTGTTTAGCGTTTTCGCTGTGTTTTCTCCCCGCTCAAACGGCTGAGACCCCCACCCCAAACACGGATCGTTTGGAAGAGCCCGCCCGAATCTTCATCCCCTACGACGAGCAGTTTCAGGCAGTTCGTGACGGTTACGTCTGGGTCCCCGAGTCGTTTCACCACCGTCTCTTTGATCAGATTCGCGGCCAGAACAGCGATACCGACGGCTGGCAGCTGACCGAGGCGTTCTACGAGGGGAGCGTCAACTACGATTCGTTCACTCAGACCTGCTCCTTGTTTCACTTAAACGCGGTCTACACGGTGATCCTCGATACACCGCGCACGACGATCCGGCTGCCGATGATGTCGCTCCCCCCCGACGGAAAATTCCTCTTCGATCGGGAGCCGATCTTCCCGATCCTTCGCGAGAATGAGGTTCTCTTCGAGATCGAGCATTCCTCACCGGGCAAACATCGTCTGGAGTTTTCTCTTATGCCTCCGGTTCTCAATACCGGCGGCGGGAACTTGAGCGAAAACGACCCGGGCGGCGCGTCTGAGGCCATTGGGGGAGAGATCACGATCCCGCGGATCCCCAGTTCCCGTCTGTTGCTTCACCTCCCTCCCGACGCGCCGCCGATTCGTGTCAACGGCGCGCTCGGGACGACCGAAATGGGAGCCGATACCCTCCTGGTCCAGCTCGGCGCGGTCGATCGGATCACCATCGAGCGGGGAGAAGAACCGGGACGGGTCGGCCACGCGACGATCGAGGCGGAGCAGCTCTTCATCCTCCGGGCGCGTTCGACCCAGGCCTCGCTCTCGGCGCGGTTCCGTTTTCGTATCACCGGAGGAAAGATCCAGTCTCTGGCGTTTGAGAACGACTCGCGGTTTTTCCTTTCGCAATGCTCGTGCGAGGAAGCCGAGCTCTCGCCGACGGTTCAGCGCGCGGGGCAGCAGTCCGATCAGTTCCGTGTCACCTTTAAAAAGCCGGTCTCCGGCCTGATCACCCTTCGAGTCGACTATGTGATCCGGGATTTCTCCGGAATCGGGCGGATTCGACTCCCCAAGATCAACGCCGTTCAGGCAAAGATCACACGCTCCTGGCTGGCGCTGTACGAAGGGCCGACCGTCGAGTTTGTCCACCTTCCCCCCGGGGACGTGACCCCCGCGGCGTTTCAAAACCTTTGGAGCAGCGAAGATCCCCCTCTGGCGGTCTATGACATCATCGCCGCGCGCCCCAACTGGGTGGTCTCGATTCGGCAGAGAGAGACATCCTTCTGTGTTAGCCAGCATATGAACCTGGCGGTCGAACCGGCTTGGACCAAGATCAGCTGCACCGCCGACATCTCCACCGAGGGGGAACTGTTCCGCCTTCCGCTGGCGGTCCCGGAGAACCTGACGATCGACTCGGTTTCGGTCCTCGGTGAACGGGGGGAATCCCCCGATGTTTCGGTCAGACGGGCCGGCAGCCGGGTCTATTTGGCATTCCGCAATCCCATTCAAGGGAATTACACCGTCGATATCGACGGCCGCCTTCCCACCGCTATCGACCAAACCGAAAAGTTCCCGACGGTGAGCTTTCTGGAGGGGGATCAGACACAGTTTGCACTGAATATCTACCGCTCTGCGGAGGTTCTCGTGCGACTCGAGGGGGAGCTTCCCGCCAATTCCCCTCCGGCCACCGGCCCACAGCAGACCGGCGGCCAGTCGGGGGAGCCACCCGAGGGAATGATCTTCGTTATGGGGTCGGCCGCCCCCAGCGCCGAATTCCTGTCGGACCTTTCGCTTGTGGTTCAGCGGAACCTCGCCGATTTCACCTGCCAGACACGGCAGATTCTTTATAATCATCCCTCAGGCGATTGGGGACTGTTCTGCGACTTCGCGATCGAAGCACAAAGCGGCGCGATCGATCATTTTGACGTCGATCTTGATGAATACTGCGGGAGCGATCTGGTGATCGAACCGGATATCCCTCGGAAGGTCACCCCGATGGAGAAAGGGATTCGCGTCACCTTAACCCCCCGTGAACCGATCACCAAGACATTCTCCTTTCGGCTTCGCACACCGGTCCGCTATCCGACGGAGGCGATCCGCCTTCCCTCGGTCAAGCTGGCCTCCCCATCACCCCCGGAGGATAAATTCCGCGCGACGGTCTACCTTCCCATCGCCGACGCGATGAAGCAGATCGGATATCGGTGGAATCACAGCCATTTGCACCGGCTCGACGGTCTCAATCGAACCGAGGGAGAACCGGGCGGCCCTGCCTCGGATCGTTCCGGCGCCATTTCGGCGCTGGCGGCTGCGGCATTCCCCGCAGCGGACCGAGAAGCGATGCGGGAGATAGAGGAATTCCCCCCCATCATCACTCAGCTGTGTGGTCTGACTCAGAATGATTTCTACGTTTATGAGTCGACCGGCTCCACCTATCAGGCCACCCTTTCGGTGGGGAGAAAGACGGCCGCGGTCATCGTGAACGAATCGGTCTTTTTCGTCCGTTCCAACGGAGAAATCTACGGCCGCACGTCGCTCGAGCTTCGCACCGGCGTTTCCGAGACCTACGAACTTCGCACGGCGCAGCACGCGTCGATTCTTAAACTGACACTCGATTCGACCCCGGTCACCCCGCGGCCGATCGCGCCTGGGCGCTGGCAGCTGACGATCCCCCCGGGAAACAATATCAATCATCTGGAGGTGCTCTTCCTGATCCCTCCCGATCAGTCGATGCGGATCTGGAGCAGCCGCAGTCACTACGCGCGCTTGGACCTGGTCCCGGCGACCTTTGAGAAAATCCCCACGGCCCGTTCCTTTTGGACCGTGGTCTTCGAGTCCCACACCGCGGCCGATTCGGCTGTCTGCAATATCTCTCAGATCGCCTCCGACGCGACCGCCAATACCCCGCTGCCTCAGACCGCGCCCCCTCGGGACGAGAATGCCTACCTGCCGCTGAACAGCCCCTGGAAACAGCCGGTATTCCAATCGGACGCGTTCGCGATTCTCTCGCGCTTCGCTCTGGAGAGAATGCGCGGCCAGCTCGATCTGCTCGAGACAGCGTCGGCGGAATTGTCGCCCGACGCTCCCCAGACCCGTCTGTGGCTCGCCAGGTGGCTGATGAACTGGGATGAATGCTGTCGTTCGGCCCGTTCACAGATATCTTCCCAGAGAGCTCCCCATTTGTTTAGCAGCGCGCAAATCAAGGCGATCTACGAGTCGATCGCTCCAGACGGCAGTTCCGGGTCGTGGGATTCGGAAAACAGCGCTTCGCCGTCAGGCGACGACTTCCGCGAAAAACGAAAGATCGTGTCCCTGCCGCTGCGCGAGGTCACCGAGCAGGACTACCTGGCGCTGATCGAACGGTACCGGAAACTTCTGACCGACACCGGACTGCTGGAATTGGCCGAGTCGATTCCCCGCGGCGAGACCACGTCCCCTCTGTCGCTGTGGCAGATCAACCATACCGCGGCGAATAATCAATTCCTCTTTGGGATGACCGATAAGAATATCCGTTCGATCACCATCTACCGCTATAACGTTGTCTTCCAGAAGGCGTTTCGGAAGATGCTTCTGTCGGCCGCGCTGTTCCTCGGGACGCTGTTCTTCTTGATCCTCTATCTGAGGGTTCGTTCGTCCGGAAAGAGATATTGAACCTTCCGCGCTGCCGCAAATATCGAACCAAACGAAAAGACATCCTGCTTCAGGCAGGCGAAGCCGCCTTAAAACAGGATGTCTTTGACATATGCGGACGCAATCGGCCCATTTAACGCTCGTCCGGCTCTCTAACCCGGCTTTTTTCCTCTGGACGGCGGGCCGCCCACGAGTCGTACCACGGCATCTTGCAGAATTCCGGGTGGAAAATATAGACCGGAACCCCGATCCCCCAAATCTTCCGATGGATTTTCTCCCGCTGCGCCCAGAACCGATCGACCAAAGCCAGCCGCTCCTCGGTCCAGTCGTCTCCGGAAGAGAGTATCTCCCGGTTGATCTCGTAGAGCTTCTGACGCTCCACCCACTGCCAAAGCCGCCAGTTGTCTCGGCTTTGATTCGGGGTCTTCTCCATCAGCTGGGCTAAAACCGCGCCGGAGGCGCTCGTATCCACATCGAGCGGATTTTCCCACTGAACGAGCCACTCTCCCCACTGTCGCGAGGTCTCCTCATCGGTACCGAACCACCGAGCCGCGTAATCGACCGCGATCTTTTCGTAGGAATCGTACTTTCCGCTGGCCAGTCCGCAGACGATCGCTTTGTTTAAGTCGTCGTAAACCCCTTCGGAATAACAAACGATCCGATCGGCCCCCGCCTCGCGCAGGTTATGGAGAGTCGTCTTGATTCGGTTTCCCGCCACCACCGGCCCGAACTGACCGTATTCGTCCGGCTGATCGCTTCGGGAATAACCGATGTGGACAAACGCCCCTCGCTTCGTCCCTTTGGGAAGGCGGACATCGGCAGGTCCTGTCGCGCCGTAAGGAATGTGGAGAAAGCATGTATCGATCATCCCCGGGGCGTTTTCATCGACCCAGTCGGCCACGATTTCATGCTCTTCGGGCTTCCACCACCAACCGACCAGATTGCATTTCAAGTCGGGGAAATACTTTTTTCCGACCTCATAGATATCCCGCACCAAGATGATAAAGGTTCGAATCCAGGGCTGGCATTTCTCACAGGCGCACCCTCCCCAATCATAGGCGAAAAAGGAAATCGTGCCCAGCGTCGTCCCGTCTCGCGCTAAATCGGAAAACAGGCGGTCGTAATTGTTTAAGAGGGTTTGACGGGCCTGGGGAATCGACGGACAAATGAGCTGCTTGCCGATGATCCGCTCCCCGGCGGCCGCCTTCCACTCTGTCCGGCATTGGTCGTAATAGGTCCAGTTCGGGGTGATAATCAATCCGGTCTTGAGTCCCATCTCCTGGGCCAGACGATAGTGCATCCGGACATTCTGCCACAGGACCGTGCTGAAAGCGTTGAGCTTATTGGTCGCCAGATCGGCGCAGCACTCCATATCGAACCACTCGGAATACCACTGACAGCCGTACTCTTTCAGGGGAGAGATCGCGTCGCGCATCTCGTTCTCGTAGAAAACCTCGTAGGTATTCCCGAAATGGCTCGGGCAGTACATATCGATATGCTCAAACGCTTTAGGCTCCTGCGCGAAGAGCGAAGAGAAACCGACAACACACCATACGGATGGGATGAACCAGGAAACGGCGAAAGAAAGGTTCTTCATCATAGTCTTCTTAGGTACTTTTCGGTGAACGGATCGTTAAGTACCGCTATGATAACCGAGGCCCCAGGCGCGCGCAAGAATAACACCTCCATCTCACCTGCGCGAACGGGATGCTCTCAACAGATCGTTGCGAACAGCCTTGACCTCCGGTTTCCCCTCGGCCTCGCGCTGCTCTTGGCGAATCTCTTCCGGGGTCATCATCATCGAGCGATTCCATCGCCAGCGCCGATAGAGGAGGTCCCCGCCGGCCAAAATCAAGAGCCCCACCCCGAGACGGAAGCTTGTCCGCTGGAGCGAGGCGGTCAATATCCGCGCGGCGGCGGTTTCGCTTTCCGGGATCGTTAGGTCCCGGGCGCTGCGGCACACCAGCCACCAGACCACGGCGATACAGATCAGCGCGTTGAACAAAAGCCATGTCCCGTCGGCCGAAAAGATCCTTTTCCAGCCCTCCGTGGAGGCCAGCCGCGAGGGATCGGGGAGCGGCTTTTTGGGGAGAAAGAGCCAGCCGCGCTGAATCACAGCGCAGATAAAAGGAACCGCGGCGATACAGAAGAAGAGCTTCCAAAGCGGGGCGGTGAACTCCTCGCAAAGCCGCGACGCCGAGGTGAAAAATAAGTTCTCGGCGGACATATGCTCAAACTCTCCCCAGCAGCCGGCCGCCAGCGGCACGATCCGATCGACCAAGCCGGAACAGCCGGAAAAAAAGATCAGCGCCATCGCCAAAAAGAGAATCGAAGAGGTCAGCTGCCGGCTGTACGGGACATTTCCCTCCTCGCGGGCCCGCTGTATCTTCTTAGGCGTCGGTTTCTCGGTGCGATTCTCTGCGGCCAAACTTTTGTTCTCTTTCTTCCTCTTCCTTGGTCATCATCGGGAATGAGCCCGCGGGACATCCCAGGCCCTTTAGCCGCCGCCGAAGAGGCGCAATATCTCGAAGGACTGGGCAATCTTTTGACCAAACAGGGTAAAGACCGAGGCGATCACCAGACTCATCAGCGCCAGCGACAGGAGGGTATTGGCCGAAAAACCGATCGGCATCATCCCCAGCTGGGGGATCGACCGGGCCAAAAGTCCAGCCGCCAGCCAGACGGTGAAAGAGGTCAAAATCAACGGAAAGGCAAGCCGCAGCGCCAGCCCCAGCGCCAAGGTGACCGACGCGCTTAATAGATCGACTACCTTCTCAAGCGTCGGAGGCGTCCCAAGCGCGGTGACACGAAAACTATCGATCAGGCCGCCTACTAACTGCGACATCCCTCCACAGAGAAAAAAAATGACGATCCCAAGGAGTGTCAAAAGGGTAATCAAAGCGGGAGTCTCCTCCACCGGCGAGTTGAAGGCCGCCGCGGCCGACCATCCTCCCAGTCGAGTGGCAAGCTCGCCTAAAAGGGTGAGCGCGCTGAAGATCAGCGCGATCCCGACCCCCGCCGCCAAACCGATAAGGAATTCCATCACCGCGGTGAGAACAAGAGGACTTTCGGGCTTGGGAGAAACGGTTCCCGAAACCATCGGAAAAACCAAAACGGTCAAGACCAGCGCCAGGGCAAAACGAACCCGGCGCGGGACGTACCGACGCGAAAAGATCGGAATCGGCAGAAGCAATCCCGTAATACGGAGGAAGACCATCACAAAGACGGCCCAGCGTGCCACAAGGAAGGCCTCTATCATCTGCGGATTGATCGACTGGGGAAGCACCGGCAGTTCCTCACATCAGCATCCCGATGTTTTCGGGAATCCGCTCAAACAGCGCGCGGGTGTACTCGACGATCCGTCCGGTCATCCAAGGCAAAAGCCAAACGAGAATCACGGCACCGGCGATCAGTTTGACGACGACCGAGAGGGTCTGTTCCTGAACCTGCGTCATCGTCTGGAAGAGCCCCACAAGGAGCGAAATCACCAACAAAGACAGGAGTATCGGCAACCCCAACTGGGTAGCCAATACCAAGGCCTGCCGGGCAAGTTCAATGGCGGTTGACAGCTCCATCGCTGTTCTCCTGCGGATGAAACGCTTTCTTAGATATGATTTCTTAGATAACTATTCCCGGATCACCTAGATACTGACCACAAAGCCGTCCAGCAGGGTCTTGACCACCAATGTCCAGCCATCGACTAAGACAAAAAGCATCAGCTTCAGCGGCAGCGAGACCAACGCCGGGGGGAGCATCATCATCCCCATCGAGACGGTCACCCCTGAGACGATCAGATCGATAATCAGGAAGGGGAGCAGTATCTGAAAACCGATCAGGAAGGCGATCTTCAGCTCACTCATCATGAAGGCGGGAAGAAGGACCCGCCACGGGACATCCTCGTAGTATTTGGGAACCGGGGCGTTGGGGACATACTCCAGAAGCTGATAGATCGCGTCGGTATTCCCCGCGCGCTCGATCTGTTTCCAGAGAAAGGTCCGCATCGGCGCCTCCCCCCTTTTGACCGCCTCGGTGAAAGTGATCTCCTTGTCGGAATAGGGGCGAATGGCGTTGTCCCAGATATTGGTGAAGGTCGGGGTCATCACCAGCAAGGTCATAAAGACCGCGATCGCCGTGAGAACCTGAGTCGGCGGGGTCTGTCCCGTCCCCAGCCCCTGACGGAGAATCGACAGGACAGTGATGATCCGAACGAAGGAGGTGGTCATCATCAGGATGGCCGGGACCAGGGAAAGGACACTTAAGAGAATCGCGATCTTCACCGTCCCTCC
>CADBTE010000084.1 GCA_902797455.1 uncultured Planctomycetota bacterium
CGCTCCGGCTTGCGCTCCGGCTCCGGCTTGTGAGCCCGCTGCTTGTGAGCCCGCTTGCGCTCCGGCTGCTCCGGCTTGTGAGCCTGCCGCTTGTGAGCCCGCTTGCGCTCCGGCCTGCGCTCCGGCTCCGTGCTGCTGCGCTCCCTGCCTGCCCAAGCTCTGCCTGCCCAAGCTGTTCTGCTGCGCCGCTCCGGCCTGCGCTCCGGCTTGTGAGCCCGCTGCTTGTGAGCCCGCTTGCGCTCCGGCTGCTCCGGCTTGTGAGCCCGCCGCCTGTGAGCCCGCTTGCGCCCCGGCTTGCGCTCCGGCTCCGTGCTGCGCTCCCTGCCTGCCGAAGATCTGCCTGCCGAAGATCTGCCTGCCCAAGCTCTGCCTGCCCAAGCTCTGCGCTCCTTGCTGCGCCCCGGCTTGCGCTCCGGCCCCGGCTTGCGCCCCGGCTGCTCCGGCTTGTGCCCCGGCTTGCGGTTGCTAAGCGATCGTTCAACTAAAGAGGCCGTCGTTTGTCGATGGCCTCTTGCCCTTAAAACCTCACTCGGTATCGTTGATTGAGGTCTCCCTGGGCTAACAGATTAAAAGACCACCCGCTCGCGCGGATGGTCTTTTTTTTGGTCACTATTGAAAGAACAAAAATAATCCTTACATTCTAAGAAGGAGGGGCCGCAGGTCCCTTTGTTTATAGTGGCATCTATCAAGGAAAGGAATACCTATGGCGATCGACGCTCTTCGGATCATCGGTGAATCGATCAATGATTCGGTTCCCTCGACCCATCAACTCTACGAAGCGGAAGATTTTGACGCGATTGGTGAACTGGCCCATTTTCAGTCGGAAAACGGCGCCTCGGTGATCGATGTTAATGTCGGCAGCCGCTCGGCCGACGTAATGCGCCGCGCTGTCGAGGTGGTTCAGCGCCGAAGCCCTCTTCCTCTGTCGATCGATACCCCCGATCCTGAATTGGCCGAAGCGGGACTGCTTGCCTGTGACACCGGCCGAGGCAAGCCGATCCTCAACTCCATTTCCCCCCTGAGGGTGGAGATGTTTGAGCTCTACGATCGTGCCCCCTTTCGTCCTATCCTGCTGATCTCTGAGCGGCGTCTTCCCGATGGTTCCGGAGGGCCGTGCCGAAACGCCGAAGAAACGTATGAAGCGGCTCTTCAGCTCTTCAAACTCGCCAAATCGCGCGGGATTCCGAATGGCGATATCTTCTTCGACGCGGGGATCGCGCCCCTGGCCTCCGATACCGAGGGGAATCTTCCCCGCCTCTTAGCGACTCTCGAAAAGATCCATAATAACCCCGAGATGAGCGGGGTTCACGCCTCCGTCGGTCTGAGCAACTTCACGGTGATGCTTCCACCGAAGCGCAAAGCGGACGGTTCCCCGGTCAAAAGCCCGTTGGAGAGCGCGTTTCTCACCTTGGCAATGCCGCTGGGTCTCGACTATGTCATTGGCTCGGTGAAAAGAAACTATCGGCTTCTGACCGATGACGACCCGGCGATGTGCTGTGTGAACGATGTTCTTAAGCTGCGGGGTGTTCAGGCCCTCAAGCGTGTCCGAAGTTTCTACCGGTAGTGCATTGCCGGAGGGGAAATTTCTCTTCCCGGAAATAGTAAAGACCGGTACAATACGGTAGGTGGGGATGGTCTCTTTTACTCTCCCACGCAAGATTCGCGCGTCGATTTTTTGCCGCGCGCTTAGAGCAGGAACCGCGTTATGGATACTATCCAACCCGAAATTATCACTAACCCGTCCGTGCTTAAAAAGCGGATCGATACCTTTCGCGCCGAAAACAAGTCGATAGGGCTTGTCCCGACTATGGGCGCTCTCCATTATGGCCATTTGAGTCTGGTTCTGGCGTCCAAAGGAGATAACGACGTGACCGTTGTCTCGATCTTTGTCAACCCGACGCAGTTCGCACCAGGGGAGGATTACGAGAAATACCCGAGGACCCTCCCCGACGATATCGAAAAGCTCGCCGAAGTTGGCGGGGCCGATATCGTTTTTGCCCCGAGTCCCGAAGCGATGTACCCGAAGGGGTTTGACGCCAATGTCCATGTCGGCGGGGTTACCGCGGTCCTTGAGGGGAAGTTCCGCCCCACTCACTTTGATGGAGTGGCGACGGTGGTGCTGAAGCTCTTCAATCTGACACGTGCCGATCGCGCCTACTTTGGGCAGAAAGATTTTCAGCAGATTGCCGTGGTGAAAAAAATGGTGGCCGATCTCAACGTCCCGATTGAGATCGTCTCCTGCCCGATCATTCGCGAGCCGGATGGCATCGCGATGAGCAGCCGAAACCGCTATCTCTCCGAGAAAGAGCGTCAAGACGCCCTGGTGCTGAGCCGCTCGCTGATGGAAGCCGAAAAGCAAATCGCCGAGGGAGTGCGCGATACAGCGGTCATCTGCGCCGACATTCGCCAAAAGATCGAACAGATCGAGGGCGCGTCGGTCGATTATGTCGTCGTCGCTGATCCCGATACTCTCGCCGAGATGGAACGTGTGGCGGGGAACGTGGTGATCCTTCTGGCGGCTCGCATCGGCTCGACTCGATTGATTGACAACCGTGTTATTACTCCGAAGCGTTAAGGAGCCCCCGGAGGAATTTCTATGCGTCCAACCCTGTTTCATATTCCCCCCGAGCTGTTCGGTATCCCGCTGTTTGGGTTTGGACTCCTCTTTTGGGGTGTTGTCGCGGTGACCGTCGTTGTATCGCTGCGTTCGGTTCTGGCCGGTCGGAAGGAGGATTTGCCGAGCAATCTCCTTCTTGGCGCGGTCGCGGCGGCACTGGTCGCCTGGGTGGCACCGACGGTGGGGGATGCGGAAGGATTTCCGATTCGGGGGTATGGCCTGTTCTTGATGCTGGCCATCGTCGCCGCCTCGCTGGTGGTAGTAGCTCGGGGGAAAAAGCAAGGCTTATCTCCCGAACATCTCCTTCCGATCATCGTCGTTCAGGTGGTCTGCGGTTTGATCGGCGCGCGGATCTTTTATCTTTTGGAGTATTGGGATCAAATCCGCTCGGATACCCTCATGCATACGGTGATCCGCGCGATCGACCTGACCAAAGGAGGTCTTGTCGTCTACGGCGGGATCATTGGCGGTATTGTTGGAAGTTATGTCTACCTGAAAAAGAAAAAGCTTCCGATCTTACGGACACTCGATGTTTTCGCCCCCGCCCTGATGCTCGGGATCGCTTTGGGGCGGCTCGGCTGTTTTATGAACGGCTGCTGTTTTGGCGGACCGTGCGACTGCCCTGTCGGGGTTCACTTTCCCATCGCCTCGCCGGCGCACTTCGCCCAGATGGAAAACGGGCTCGCGCCGCTTGGAGGATTCATTCTCGAGGAACCGTCGCAGCACGCCGAGGCCAACCATTCCCTCTTTTCGATCAAAAAGGCGTTCCCTCGGCTGCGGGGAGACGTTCCCGGTCCGGTCCGGATCGCTTCGGTTGTCCCGGACAGCGAAGCCGCCAAAGCGGGTTTGGTTCCGGGGATGACGGTGCTGCGGGTCGGTCTGATACCGGCCGAGGGCCAGGAAGAGCAGC
>CADBTE010000085.1 GCA_902797455.1 uncultured Planctomycetota bacterium
CGCCGGATAAAACCTCCCGGGCGCGGCTGCCGCGGACCAAAAGAAACCTCGCGCCCCGGCGCGCCTCATCCTCCAGGACACTCACCAGCCCCTCGGCGCGGGCGTCGGCGGCGGTTCGGGTCACGGTGATCCCCTCGGCCGCCAGGACCTCGGCGGTGGCGCTTCCGACCGCGGCGGTGTTCGCCGTGACGGTTTGACCGTGACGGCGCAGCCGCTGGCAAAAAAACCGTACCCCGTTGGCGCTGGAGAAGACCAGCCAGTCGAACCGGCCGAGCCGGCCCAGCAGGCGATCGGCTTTTTCCCAGTCATCCGGCGGAACAATCTCCACGGCCGGGGCGATCTCGGTACAAAAACCGGCCTCCTCAAACAAGGGACGAACTTCCAGCGACTGACGATACGGCCGAGTCAATAAGATTACTTGGCGCTCGCTCACGAGATACCCCCCGCGGCCTGCATTTTCCTCATTGAACTATTGCGGACGAGAGGAGTCGAACCTCCACGCCTTGCGGCACTGGAACCTAAATCCAGCGCGTCTGCCAGTTCCGCCACGCCCGCTTAAAGAACATTCTCATTCCTGCCGCCGGTAAAGGGGCAAAGGAGCCGCTAGAAATTGTAGCGTCCCAGCGAGATTTCCGCTAGGGGTTCGTACTTCGGCCCCCGGCGGCTCAACTCGCTGGAGTAGATCGTCACCGCGTCGGCCTCGCAGACGCCGAAATCCCTTTCGGCGTTTTCCGACAAAAAGGCGCGCAGCTCCTCGCTCCCCGATTCCCCCCGCCGAACACGGCCGATCGTCAGGTGCGGGGTAAATCGGCGGTGTTCCTTCGGGTAGCCGAGCTCTTTGAGCTTCTCGTCGATCGCCCCGGCCAGCGTGGTCGCCTCCTCGGTTCCCCGATTGATCCCCACCCAGAGGGTATGGGGCTGTTCAGGGTTGGGGAAGGCCCCCAGTCCCTGAAAGTCGAGGTCGAACGACCCAAAGCGGCGGCAGACCTCTTCGACCGCGGTCAAAAGGGCGGGGGTCTCGGCGACGGGGACCCCGCCGAGGAATTTCAGCGTCAGGTGGAATTGGTCGGAACGGGTCCACCGGATCGAGGGGAAGAGCCGGGCGGCCTTCCGCACGGCTTTGTCGATCTGAGCGCGGACATACGTGGGTATTTCAAGCGCGATAAAGCAGCGGAGAGTCGATTTCATCGGTTCCTCCTCGGTTTTACTGGCTTTAAACGTTTACCGGCCCTGATTTTTGGGTGGTGACCTTCTCGATCACGGCCTCGGTCACCTCCGGTGGGAGGAAGGAGCTGAGGACGGCGGGATCGGCGGCACCGGCGATCTCTTTAATCAGCGAACTGGAGACGTGCGCCAGCTCCCCGTCGGCGATCAGGAACAAGGTCTCGACATCGGGGGCCAGCCGCCGGTTGGCCATCATCATCGTCAGCTCGGCGGGGATATCGGTGATCGGACGAACGCCGCGGACCATAATCTTCGCCCCGGTCTGCTGGACAAACCGGACCGTCAGTCCCTCGTATGACTGGACGCTGACATTCTTCAGATGGGAGGTCGCGCTTCGGATCAGTTCACAGCGCCGCTGGGACGAAAACCAGGGGGATTTTTCGTAGTTGATTCCGACCGCCACGATCAGGTGGTCAAACAAGCGGCTGGCCCGCTCAATAATATTCAGATGCCCCAACGTGACCGGGTCGAACGAACCGGGATAGACCGCCAGATTCATATACTGCGACAAAGGACCATCTCCCCGAATGACTTGCCTGCCGAACACTTCCGCGCGCCGCGCGCGTATCTGTAGGGGGATTATACCGGTTCCCCCCCGCGCGGGCAGGACTCCCCTTCCTGTACCGGACATGCCCCGGGGCTTTATCGCGGGTGGGCCACCCCGCAGTCCTTCCACCGGCGGTGAAGCCACCAATACTGTTCGGGATGCCGGCGAACGGCGTTTTCCAGCACCGTGGTGAACCACTGGGTGATCTCCTTCACCGTCGAGACCCCCTCTTTCGGCTGAAGCGGGTCGAAGAAGTCGTCGGCCACCAGCTCAAAGAAAAGTTCCCGGTCGTCGACTCTGGTACAGTGGCAGACCAGGATCGGCGCGTTGTACTGCAGCGACAACAGCGCGACCACCTTGTGGGTCGATCCTTTCCTGCCGAAGAAATCGACCCAGCAGCCCCGTTTTCCCGCCGACTGATCGGCCAGGATCGCGACGATTCCATGCTCCTCGATCACCTTCATCACCGGCTGCGACGCCCCGTCTTTATTGATCAAATACTGTCCCGTCTCCTCGCGAATCGCCGTGACGTACCGGTTCAGGTACGGGTTGTCGAGGAACCGGGCGACGGTATGGGTCGGATAGCCGAGAATCCCGAGAATGAACGCCCCCATCTCGAAGTTCCCGTAATGCCCCGTGACGACGATCAGCGGCCGGTCGGGAAAGAAGACCCGGACATTATTGGCGCCGTCGGCGATGCGAACGTGCCGCCGCCAGTTTCGCTCGCTCATCCGCCGCCGCCCGATAAAGAACTCGGCCCCCATCAACAGAAGGTGTTCCCACATCTTTCGAATCAGCGCGATCCGCTCTTCGGCCGTCATTTCGGGGAAGGCCTGAATGAGATTCTGCGTTAAGATCTCCCGCCGAAAGGGAATAACATAGGTCACCACGAAGGCGAGGGCGGCACAGGTCGACCTGTTCACCCGGTACGAGAAGATTCCCGAAATCGCCACAAAAAGCCGGACTAGCAAATAGACGGTGTAGTTGAGAAACTTTTGTTTTTTGGTTATATTTTTCATCGCGCCCGTGCCCGAAGGGGGGAAGAATACCTTTTCCGGCCGTTCCCTTCTCGCGGATGAGGGGAGGGCCGATGGCGGGATTTTAGCAAATCACCCGGATTTCCACAACGCAAAACCGCGGGCCGAACCGGTTTTCGCGTTCCCTGCAATCGTTATTTTCGTCACACAGACCGCCGATTATCCGCTTCGCCCGATTCGGAAATCCCAGCAAAACAAAACTCTCCTTTCATCCGTCTTACCCAAAACAACCTGCAAGGCCTGGTGATCATACCGCGGTTTTTTCAAAATGAGCCGATTCTTCTTTGTGCGGAAAACACCAATCTGCCGAAAGAGGCACAGGTTCCGTCTCGAAACACCCGCCTTTCGGGGGGGTGTTTTGCGCGAAATAGCAGCTATAATACTCATAGGAGTTGCGTAATAAATGAGGGCAGCGCGGTCCAACTCACGCATTGAGGGAACGATGAACCGAATGAACCTTAGCTTAAAATCGCACCGAGTGGTC
>CADBTE010000086.1 GCA_902797455.1 uncultured Planctomycetota bacterium
GCCGTTCTCCCCGGTTTTTCCAGAAGCGGCCTGACCATCGCCTCGGCGCTGATGCGCCATATTGACCGAAAGGCAGCCGCTGTTTTCTCCTTCCTGCTGTCGATCCCCACGATCGGCGGCGTGGCGCTGGTGGAAGGGATCGAACTCCTCGAAGAGACCAGTGTCTTTTCCAACCCGCGGATGCTCACCTGGTCTTTGGGCGCGCTGGTCAGCTGCCTGGTCGGCATCGTCTCCCTGGTCTGGCTGCTCAAATGGCTCAAAAGCGGCGCGCTGTGGCGCTTTGCCTGGTGGCTGATCCCCCTGGGGCTGACCGTCCTTTGGCTTTCGCTTTAATCTGTCTTGGGGCAGACGGCGGTTAGAAGACAACAACAATCGGGTCCTCATTGTTCATCAAGTAATCACCACTTCAAAGGAGCGTATCATGGAATTCACACCGAGTTATTTCCGCCATTATCCCGACGAGAAAGGGTTCTTCGGCCCCTTTGGCGGCTGTTACGTCCCTAAAGAACTGGAGGCGGCGTTTGAGGAGGTCGACGAGGCGTATCAAACGATCTGCCGCAGCGCGCAATTCATCAATGAACTGCGCCGAATTCGGCGTGAGTTCCAAGGCCGGCCGACACCGGTCTACCACTGCAACCGGCTGTCTCGCAAAATCGGCCGCTGCCAGATCTACCTCAAGCGTGAGGACCTCAATCACACCGGCGCGCACAAGCTCAACCACTGTATGGGTGAAGGGCTCCTGGCCCATTACATGGGAAAGAAACGGCTCATCGCCGAGACCGGCGCCGGTCAGCATGGTGTCGCGCTCGCCACGGCGGCGGCGTATTTCGGGCTGGAATGCGAAATCCACATGGGAGAAGTCGACATCGCCAAGCAGGCCCCCAACGTGGCGAGGATGAAGATCCTCGGCGCCAACGTCGTCCCGGTTTCCCGCGGACTCAAGACACTCAAAGAGGCGGTCGATTCGGCGTTCGAGTCGTATCTAAACAGCTACAAAGAGAGCATCTACTGTATCGGTTCGGTCGTCGGGCCGCACCCCTTCCCGATGATGGTGCGCGACTTCCAGATGGTCGTCGGACAGGAGGCGCGCGAACAGTTCCTCGAGATGACCGGCCTGCTCCCCGACGCCGTCACCGCGTGTGTCGGGGGCGGAAGCAATTCCGCGGGATTTTTCACGGGCTTCCTGGCCGATGATGTCGAAATTATCGGCGCCGAACCGCTCGGGACCGGTCCGAAGATCGGCTGTCACGCCGCGTCGATCACTTACGGAAAGCCGGGGATTTTGCACGGATTCAACAGCATGATGCTTCAAGATGACCAAGGGGAGCCCCTTCCGGTCTACTCCAACGCCAGCGGGCTCGACTACCCCTCTGTCGGTCCGGAGCACGCTTTCTGGGCCAGCCAGGGACGGGTCCATTACCAGACGGTTTCCGACGATGAGGCGGTCGAGGCGTTCTTCAACCTCTCCCGTTACGAAGGGATCATCCCGGCGCTTGAGAGTTCCCATGCTATCGCCGCGGCGATCCGCTGGGCCCGTTCACACCAAAGCGGGGCGATTATCGCCAATTGCTCCGGCCGGGGAGATAAAGACCTCGACTATGTCCTCGAAAGGTACGGGGACGGATCCGATCGCCTCTTCTAAAGAACGAAAGAGGGGGCGAAAAATAAAAAATTTATTAACAGCCCCCTTAAAGAGTTGCATTTCACCTTAAAACCCCTTATACTCAAACTTTATTGGGTATAGGTCGATTCCATCGAAGTATCAGGAGACATTTTATGAAATCCAGTTTCTCTCGCCGTCAATTTCTCAAAACCGGTTCGCTCTCGGCGGCCGCTGTGACGATGGCCTCCGGCGTGGTCAAAGCTGTTCACGCCGGTGAAAACAACACCATTAAGGTTGCCTGGATCGGATGCGGCAATCGTGGGGCCGGTGCCGTCCGTCAGGCCCTCAACGCCGACGATAACATCCAGCTCTACGCCGCCGCCGACGCCTTTGAAGATAAGGTCAACGCGATGGTCGACGCTCTGTCCGAAGACGCCGATTTCGAGGGAAAGGTCAACTGCCCCGAAGAGCGTCGATTCTTCGGAATGGACGCTTACAAAAAGGCGATCGACTCGCTCGATGACGGCGATATCGTCCTTTTGACAACCCCGCCGGCGTTCCGTCCGCTCCACTACTGCTACGCCGTCGACTCGCCGAAGATGATCAACGTCTTCGCCGAGAAGCCGGTCGCCACCGATATCCCGAACCTGAAGATGATTCGCGAGGCGAACGAGCGCGCGATGAAAAAGGGGATTAAAGTCGGGGTCGGTCTCAACAACCGCAACTACCTCCGTACCGAAGAGACCGTCAAGGCGATCCAAGACGGCGTTATCGGTGATGTCAATTGCTGCTGGGTCTATCGTTTCCATGGTCCGCACAATCTTTCCCCGATCGGGAATTGGACCCGCCTTCAGCATCAGCTGCGCAACATTTTCTGCTTCGACTGGACCAGCGGCGGTTTCATCGTCGACGCGCTGATCCACAACGTCGATATCGCCTGCTGGGCCTCCGGCGAGTACCCGATTGCCGCTCAGGGTTCCGGCGGCCGCACCCACCGCGAGGTCAAGGACCAGCTCATCGACCTGGCTTCGGTCGAGTACATCTTCCCCAGCGGGAAACGCCTCATGCTCCAGACTCGTACGATGCCGAACACCTGGAGCAACTTCTGCTGCTGTGTTCAGGGAAGCAAGGGTACCGCCCACCTCGGCGAAGGTGTTGGGGAACCTGCCTGCTACAAGGGCTATGAGGGCCTTCCCTTCTCGAATACCCGCCAAGACGCCTTCTGGACCGCCCAGCAGCCGGCCAACAATTCCTACCAGGAAGAGCACGACCGTCTGTTCAAGGCGATCCGCGAAGACCGCGCTTGGAACGAGATGGAACGCGGTATCATGGCGACCTTCACGACAATCCTCGGCCGTATGGCCACCGAGACCGGCCAGTATCTCTTCGCCGATCAGGTCTGGGAGTCGCAGTTCCGCTATGATTCCAAGATTCGCTACGCCGACCTGACCTTCGACGGTGATTCGGTCGTCATGCCGGACGAAAACGGTGATTACCCGATCCCCCATCCGGGCGTGACCGAGTTCATCTAAAAAACAGATATCCCGCGCCTTCAGCAAAGGCGTGTGACGAACAAAAAGGGCCGCTTGACGCGGCCTTTTTTTGTTCTCTTTTCGGCTGTTTTTAATCTGTAATTGGGTTCGGTGATCGATTCGCAGTACCCCCTTCGGGTTTGCTTTTTCCCTTCGGACGCCTTATACTCGACATTCATCGAGTGAAACGATAACAGCAAATCCCTGAGGAGGCATTTATGAAATCCCGCCGCCGCATTCTCCGATCCGGTCCCCTTTCGGCGGCCGCCCTGACGTTTGGCCGCGGCGCCGTCAAGGCTGTTCACGCCGGTGAAAACGGCACCATTCGTGTCGCCTGGGTCGGGTGCGGAAACCGCGGGGCAGGCGCTGTGCGTCAGATACTCCGGGCCGACGAGAATATCCAGCTTTTCGCCGCCGCCGACGCCTTTCAGGGCCGAGTCAGCGCGATGGTCCATGTTTTGGCGGAAGATCCCGATTTCGAAGGGAAAATCAACTGCCCCGAAGAGCGCTGTTTCTCCGGGATGGACGCCTATAAAAGCGCGATCGACTCACTTGGCGACGGCGACATCGTCCTTTTGACGGCTCCTTCAGCGTTCCGACCGCTCCACTACGATTACGCGGTGAGTTCACCGAAGATGATCCACATCTTCGCCGAAAAACCGGTCGCCACCGATATCCCGAATTTGAGGACAATTCGCGAGGCGAACCAGCGAGCGGTGAACAAAGGGATCAAGGTTGGGGTCGGCCTGAACAACCGCCACCATTTCCGAACCGAAGAGACCATCCGGGCAATTCAAGACGGCGTCATCGGTGAGATCTGCGGCTGCTGGGTTTACAGTCTCCAGGAATCGTACAACCTTTCGCCAATCGGCAGGTGGACGCCGCTGCAGCATCAGCTGCGCAATATCGTCTGCTTCGACTGGGCCAGCGGCGGTCTGATTGTCGACGCGCTGACTCACAACGTCGACCTTGCCTGCTGGGCCGCGGGCGAGTACCCGGTCGCCGCGCAGGGTTCCGGCGGACGAACCTTCCGCTTCAGCAAAGAGCAGCTCATCGATATCGCCACGGTCGAGTATATCTTCCCCAGCGGCAGGCGGCTGATGCTCCAGTCCCGCACCATGCCGCGAACCTGGCACAACTACAGTTGTCTGATCCAGGGGAAAAAGGGAACCGCCCTCTTGGGAGAGCGCGTCGCGGAACCGGCCTGCTTCAAGGGGTACGAGGGGTTCCCCGACTCAAATACCCGACAAGCCCCGTTCTGGACCGCTCAGCGGCCGGTCAACGATTCCTACCAGGAAGAACAGTGCCGCCTAATCAACGCGATCCGTGAAGACCGCCCCTGGAACGAGATGGACCGCGGCATCATGGCGACTTTCACGACGATTCTCGGGCGCATGGCCGTCGAGACCGGCCAGTACCTTCTCGCCGATCAGGCCTGGGAATCGCGGTTCCGCTATGATTCCAAAATTCGCTACGCCGA
>CADBTE010000087.1 GCA_902797455.1 uncultured Planctomycetota bacterium
ACCAGCGTGACCGCCGGGGGAGTTCCCCAGACGAAAACCCAAGAGGATGCCGAGCGTGTACTTCTTTGATCTGGCGGTGGTCATTTTTCCCCTGAGCCTCTATTTCGGATTCTTGGCGCTGGCGCACCGCGCGGCGATGCCGCTGAGCGCGCAGTTGGATCTCGGCTTCCTCGGCCTCGGCCTGGGAGGGCTGGTTTTTTTGGGGCCGCTGCATCTTTTTGTCCCGCTCAGCTCCCTGGCGGTGAAGGGATGGACGACCTGGCTGATGGTTCTGTCGCTTTACTGGCTGCTGGTCGTCTTCATCGGGAGCATGTGGGCCAAGCGGATGGTCGTCTACGGCGTCGCGCCGCAGGACGCGCGCCGGCTGCTGGCCGAGGCCGCCAAGCGGTTCACCCCCCCGGCGGACCTTGTTCGCGACGACATCATCTTTCTTTGTGACAGCGACGGAAAATCGCTGGGGCGCGTCGAGATGCGGACATCCTCGGTGGGGCGCTGCGCGACCCTGACGCTCTTCGCCAAAAACCCCACGCGGCAGACGGTCACGCAGTTTCAGTCGGTGGTGACCGAGGTCTTTCAGGAGGCCCCCAAAGACACGAGCCGATGGGCCAAGATCTGGTTCCCCCTGTTCCTTATGGGCCTCGCGGCCGAGGCGTGGCTTTTTTTGTTTCACCGTCACGAGATCTTCCAGGCCCTGCTGTTCTATATCCGCGGGTAAACCCGCGCCGCCGAGCTGCCGGCACCGCGGATAAAGGTATCATCCGAGACGGGTATCGTTTATAATTCCCCTGTACAGGAAACCATTTTAGGATTAGATTAGACTAAAGAGTAGATTATCAGGGAGCCCGCCCCAAAGCCGTGTCGCGCCAGGGGCGAACAAACTTGCTTGGCGGAAAGAGCGTTATAGGGGTCATGTCACAGACATCGGAAACGACACCTTGGTGGGGTCCGTTCCTGAGATTCGCCGCGAAGAGCGATATCGGGATGCGCCGGACGAACAACCAAGATTCTCATTACGAAGTCCCCGCCGCCAGCAGCCGGAATTGGCAGACCAACGGACATCTTTTCATCGTCGCCGACGGGATGGGGGCGCACGCCGCGGGGGAATACGCCAGCGGTCTGGCGACCGAGACGATCGCCCAAAGTTACCTGCGCCGAAGCGGCGAGACGCCGCACGACGCGATTAAAAACGCCATCTTGGAGGCGCACGCGCTGATCCGGCAAAAAGGGTCGGAAGACGCGGCTTTTCACGATATGGGGACGACCGCCGACGTTCTTTTGCTTCTCCCCGAGGGGGCATTGATAGGGCATGTCGGCGACAGCCGCGTCTACCGTCTTCGCGATCACGTCTACGAGCAGCTTACCTTCGACCATTCGCTTCTTTGGGAGATCACCCGCTCGGGGCGCATCTCGAAAGAAAAGTATCCCAGTCCGATCCCCAAAAACGTCATCACCCGCTCGCTCGGCCCGGTCCAGCGCCTGACGGTCGACCTTGAGGGCCCCTTCCCCATTCAGGCGGGAGACACCTTTTTGCTGTGCAGCGATGGTCTGTCGGGCCAGATCGAAGACGCCGAAATGGGGCAGATCCTTTCGCTCTTCTCTCCCGCCGAAGCGGCCGAGGCGCTGGTGAATATCGCCAATATGCGCGGCGGTCCCGACAACATCACCGTGATCATCGCCAATGTTCTGGGCCAGCCGGAGATCGACGATTCGCGCCGGATTCAAAAGAAAGAGAAGCGCCGTCCGCTGAGCGCCGCCGGCCTGACGACGATCATCGCTTCCCTGACGCTGTGGTTTCTCTTTCTGGTTTTGGCCGTTACCCGCACCGGGTCGTTTCTCGGCATCGCGCTGTCGGCGCTGGCCGCGGCGGCGGCCAGCGCCGCGGCGCTGCGCGTCAACCGCAAGACCTTCTTCAGCCGGGCCAAGCCGCTGGCCACCACCCCTTTCGGCCGCGGTCCCTACGTTCGGGTCAACGCCGAGCCGACCCGCGAATTCGCCGAAAAGCTGATTGTCTCCGAGCAGGAGCTCTTCAAGGTGGTGGAACGCCGCAGCAGCGCGGTAAAAGACGACCCCGACGGCAAGTTCGCCGAGCTGCACCAGCGCTGTATCCAAGGCATGTCCAGCGGTCAATACGGCGAAGCGATCTTCGCCGTGGTGCGCGGCATCAATCTGCTGATGGCGAAGATCAAGGAAGACCTGCCGAAAACCGGGCCGAAAGCCGGTTAGAAAACCGTGTAAAGCACCTTCCTCCGGCAAAAACGCGGCCGCAGGTGGTTTGACCTTCCCCAAGAAATCTAATTAAAAAACAAGAATCTTTGTAAAACCCCTTGAGCGGTCCCTAATATTTAGTTAAGCAATAAGGGGAGGGCAGTCAAGCGGCGCGCAAAGCCGCGGCAAACGCCCTCCCCTTGAGACCCCGCAATATAAACGGTAGAATCATACCAGCGATATATTGCTTTTATATGTTCCCCGGGCAAGGCCAATAAGGCCCTGTAATACCCATGTATCAAACACGTTGGGGCCGATACACCCGAGGAACACGCTCCCGCGACTATAGAAGGAGTGCGGAACAATGGCTGAAGCGAACAATACTGATCAGAACCGGGAAACTCGTGAAATTCAGATGGAAACTTGGCGTACCTGCCGGGATGTATCGGAACTGATCCAGGGCCGGGAAAAAGCTCTGGACCGTTACGGAAGGGAAGTCGCCACCCTTTTTCTTCTCTACCTGGCGGCGAAGATGAAGGACAAGAATGGCGGGAAGCTTGTTGACAACGGCGGGGAGTCTGTTGACATCAGCGAGCCCAAGACATTTCTCCAGGAGTGCTTTAAACAGGAACTGCTGAAAAATGGGGACCTCCTCAACATCGTTGATGAGCTCTTCGACACAAAAGAATGGGAAAAAATCAAAAAGCAGTTCACTGAATACGCCCGGATGCGCACCGTTTCCCCTGAAGGGGTTGCTCGCGAGATTCTGGAGCGTTCCTTCTACATTTCCTCTTCTCCAATCCTCATCTCTCTGGTGAATAAGATATTGATGGAGGATATTCCTGAAGACCGTGACACGAGCATCCTCGATATCGGCAGTGGGGACGGAACGTTTCTGGCGACGCTGTCAGACCCTGCCGCAGACGGCCGGCGCCGCCGTCTGCGATATCTCGGTCTGGACAAAAACGAGATGATCCAAAAAGTCGCCAAAATTCGCGCGGAGGTTGTTACCCAAGATTTATCGCAGCGGGAAGCCCCCCTTTTTGGGGACATTGATTTCATCCCCGCCGACTGCCGCTGTCTGAGTGAAGAGCAGCAGACCCAATACCGATGCGATCGAGTCTTTGTCGATCTTGGGCGGGACGGGCGTCGTCCGTGGGACGACGAGGTTACCCCGGTGAGAAGAAGAACGGCGGAAGAGAAAGTTACCAGCTATACCGAGTTTAAAAACCTCAAGAACGACGTTAATCTGTCCCTGTTTGGAGAAAAAAAAGAAAGACTATATGAGTCCGAGTGGTACGCGGCACTGATAGCTATGAATCTCCTCAGCGAAAAAGAGGGGAACAAAGCGGTGATGACGATGTCGATCAGCGCGCTTTGCGGAGTGGCCCCCGCCGATACATTCTTCCGTCAAAATTTTGTGTATCTGGGGTGGGTTCAGCAGGTCATTCTTCTCCCCCGTCCGATGCAGCGGTTCTCCCGAGGCCGGGAATGTCTGGTCGTCTTTAGCCGGGGAAACAATGAGAACAAGGTTCGTATGATCGACGCCCGGAACTTTTACGAAGAATCGAGATGGGGAATCAGAACCGCTCCAGATTTTGTTGAGAGGATCGCCGGTACCGACATCAAGGAGGGGATTTGCCGTGATGTCGCCAACGGAGAGATCAACGAAGATACCGATTACAGTCTCTATCCCGTCGAGTACCTGATGAGAGTGGAGGGGAAGAGCCTGAAGGATTTGGCCACCATCACGCGTGGGAAGGATCTCCCCCGGTCCAAACTGCGAAGACCGGACGATACCCACCAAACGGAGGAAGACGCCGCGAAGCAGAGGGAAGGCCTTAGGAAGAATTACTATCTTTCGATCAGCGATATCGACAGCGGGTTCTTGGAGATCACCGGTGAAACTATTCGTGTCCCGGGGGACGAAAATAGTCTAAAAGAAATGGGGATCGATCCGTCGAACGACTATCTCAAAGCCGGAGACCTTCTCCTGGGAAAGATGCTCGACGGGATTCGTTTCCGTCTTCTTCCTCAAGCCCGGGTGGCGGTGATCGAAGAAGAAGATCTCAAAGACGAAAACGGAAACGAACGAAGACTGATCGCCGGCTCGAACCTCTTTGTTTTCCGAAAACCGACCGGTCTTTTCGACAAAGAGGAGGACAAATTCCTCCCCTACTTCATCAAGGCGTTTCTCGAAAGCGACGCCTGCCGCGGCCAGCTGGAGTTAGCCGCCGCCGGATCGGCACTGTCGAGCATCAGCATCGGCTCCTTGAAAAAGATTAAAGTTCCCGAATCGATGCGCGATCGCGACGAGAAGCGCAACGAAGACTATGCCGAAATGTACAAACAGCTGAGGGATCTTCGCAAAAGGCTTAAAACACTGACAGACGAGACGAAAGGCAGGTTCGACAAAGACTTGGAGGAATCCCTGAAACCCCACGCCCCTGCCGTTCAGGATAACAAGGCCGATCAGGATAACTAAAGGGCTTCTCCTCCGCGAAGCCGACCCTCAACACTCCCCCGGGGGGAAGTCTCTCCGGGGGAGGCAAAAAAACGAACTTTTCAGAATTTTTTTCGTCGAAACGCTCGGTATCGGCCCTATCATAGATAGGTGGCGGCGCCGTTAAACCCTCAAACCCCCATCAAAAGCAAGGAAAAACCGCGAAACTCCCCCTTCCCCGCGGCGGAAAGGGGGCTCTGGAAAATTTCTCCGGATTTTTGCTCGGGGGGGGGCTAGGCGGCAATTTACCTGTGTGATAAACTGTTGACCATGGAGGGATGACCCTCCAGCGTTTTTCCTGAGGTATCAGAAACGGAGGTTTGTGTGTACCACTTAAGGGTTACGCTCGAAGCCAAGACCGGAAACATTCTCGCCAGCGGCTTTGGGTCAAACCACCTGGGTCGATCGGCCGTCAGGTCGATTGGTCGACGCCGCCGCTGCGGACAGGAAAAACGAAGATCTTTGGCATTACCCCGCAAGTACGAG
>CADBTE010000088.1 GCA_902797455.1 uncultured Planctomycetota bacterium
GAGCCCCGGCGGGCGATATTCCCATAGTGATTCAGGGGCAGTCGTTCGGCACGTTGTGCCTCATACCCCAAGCAAAACCGGCCGGGAAACCCCGGCGGGAAACGGCTCTCCTTAGTATACCAGAGAACGCGCCTTAGGTGTTGGGCCACTGGCCGCGAAAAACTTCCACCGCCGGGCCGGTCATTAGGACGTGATTGTCAGCCGCCCATTCGATCTGAAGATCTCCCCCCAAAAGGTGGACCAGAACGCGGCGGCGGCAGCGGCCGCTCAGTGCGGCGGCGACGCTCAAAGCGCAGGTGCCGGTGCCGCAGGCGAGCGTCTCGCCGGCCCCCCGCTCCCAGACGCGCATCCGCATTTCCTCAGGAGAAATCACCTGCGCGAACTCGACGTTCACCCGTCGGGGGAATTCCGGGGCGGTCTCGATCAACGGGCCGACCCCCAAGACCAGCTCGTCGGTCGGTTCGTCGACAAAGATGACGCAGTGCGGGTTCCCCATCGAGACGGCCGTCGCCCGAAAGGTGCGGTCCTTCACGGTCAGCGGAACGTCTATCACCGGTTCGGCATCGCCTCCGGCGCTTCGAAGCGTGGTCGGGATATCGGCGGGGGTGAGAATCGGTTCCCCCATATCGACCCGAACGCGCGCGACCCGGCCGCCTTCCAGCTCGCAGTGCATCGCAAGGACCCCCGCGCCGGTTTCGATCGGGAAATCGACCCCCGAGGCGTAGCCGGCGTCGTGGACGTACTTGGCGACGCAGCGCACGCCGTTGCCGCACATCTCGCTTTCGCTCCCGTCGGCGTTGTACATCCGCATCCGCGCCGCGGCCTTGTCGCTGGGGGTGATCAGGATCAGTCCGTCGCTCCCGACACCGAAATGACGGTCCGAGATCTTCGGCGCGAGCGTTTCGGCCGGCTCAGGGAGTGTTTCGCGGAAGCAGTCGACGTAGACGTAGTCGTTCCCCGCGCCATGCATTTTGATGAAGTTCATGAGGCCTTTTCCTCGCCGGACGCCGACGCGCCGGCCTTGGGTGTTTCTGTTGTCCGCGCCGCGGCGGGCGTATCGACCGCGTCGAAGATACGAACCGACTGCGGCGTGACGAAGCAGCGGTCGCCCGCCTTCAATCCGAGCCGTTCCCAGCGGGCGTGCGAGACCTCGGCGAGCATCGGCTCCCCCTCGTCGGACTGCAGTTCCACCCGAATCCGAACGCCGGCGGAATGGACGCGCAGGATGGTTCCCGGGAAAGAGAGCTGCCCCTCGCGCGGCTGGCGGGTGATCGCCAGGTCGTGCGGGCGGACGAAGAACGAGGCGTTCGCCTCGCTGGCCCAGTCGGAGGTGTTGGCGGCGACCATCTCTTCGGCGACGCCGGCGTACTGGCCGATGTGGATCTCGCCGGTTCGTCCCAGGCGGCCGCGGAATTGGTTTACCTGGCCGAGGAAGTTCATCACAAAGGGGGTGCTCGGATGGTGGAAGACGTAGTCGGGCTTGTCGAACTGCTCGATG
Organism: uncultured Planctomycetota bacterium; assembly: GCA_902797455.1. Classification (GTDB taxonomy): domain Bacteria; phylum Planctomycetota; class Planctomycetia; order Pirellulales; family Thermoguttaceae; genus RUG695. The sequence continues at coordinate 1,499 of CADBTE010000088.1, forward strand.
TGGCCGTTGTTCATTACCGCCACCCGGTCGGCCAGTTCGAGCGCCTCGTCCTGGTCGTGCGTGACGAAGACACTGGTCAGGTGGATCTCTTCATGGAGCCGGCGCAGCCAGCCGCGCAGTTCGACGCGGACCTTGGCGTCGAGCGCGCCGAACGGCTCATCGAGCAGGAGGACCTTCGGCCGGACGGCCAGGGCGCGGGCCAGCGCGACTCGCTGGCGCTGACCGCCGGAGAGCTGATTGGGATAGCGGTCGGCGAGGTTGTCGAGCTGGATCATATGGAGCAGCTCGCTGACGCGCGCGCGGATCTGTTCTTTTGTGGGGCGGATTTTGCGTGGCTTGACCGTCAGACCGAAAGCGATATTGTCGAAGACCGTCATGTGACGGAACAGCGCGTAGTGCTGGAAGACGAAACCGACCCCGCGCTGGCCGACCTTGCGGCGGGCGACATCCTCGCCGCCGAAGAAGATCGGGCCGCTGGTCGGGTCGGGGACCTCCAGACCGGCGATGATCCGCAGCAGTGTCGTCTTTCCCGAACCGGAGGGGCCCAGCAGCGCGACCAGCTCACCGGCGTTGATTTTAATGCTGACGTTGTCGAGCGCCTTGAATTGGCCGAACGACTTGGTGATATTTCTCACTTCGATGCTCATAGTCGGTTCTCCTTAGCGCTGATCTTCCACTCGATGAACGATTTGACGATCAGCGTGACGATCGCCATTACGGCCAGGATGGTCGCCACGGCGAACGGCGCGCAGGCGTCGGCGTAACCTTGATACAGGGCGTTGATATGCAGCGGAAGGGTGTTGGTCTTCGCGCTGTTCCCCGCCACGACCACCACGGCGCCGAATTCCCCCATCGCTCGGGCGTTGCAGAGGATGATCCCGTACAGAAGCGCCCACTTGACGTTCGGCAGGGTGATCCGAAGAAAGATATGCCAGCCGCGGGCACCCAGGACTCGGGCGGCCTGCTCTTCCTCGGTCCCCTGCGACTGCATGACCGGAATCAGTTCACGCACGACAAAAGGGAAGGTGACGAAGATCGTCGCGATCGTCACCCCGGGCCAGGCGAAGAGGACGCGGATGTTATGTTCCTGGAGCCACTGGCCGAAGGCCGACTGCGTGCCGAAGATAAAGACGAAGAGCAGACCCGCGATGACCGGCGAAATGGCGAACGGGATATCGATCAGCGACAGGAGGAAGCTTTTGCCGATGAACTGGAACTTGCCGATGCACCAGGCGGCCGCCAGCCCGAAGATCACGTTCATCGGGACAGTGATCCCCGTGGCGAGGAAGGTCATCTTCAGTGCCGAGAGGGTATGGCGGTCGGTCACCGCTTTTTTGAACAGCTCCCATCCCGAGGCGAACGCCTCGTAGAAGACGCAGATCAGCGGCAGAAGGAGAAAGACGGTCATAAAGAGGACGGCCACACCGATCAAAAACCACTTGACCACCGCCGGCTCGGTGGTTGCCTCTTTGACGGCCCGGAAATGGGAACCGTAATCGGTCCTCTGCGCACGGGTCAGTAAGCTCATAGTCCGCCTTGTATCGCGTTATGCCTTAAAGGATTGCGTTATGGTTGAGGTGGGGCTACTGCGCATTGGCGAAGCGCCGGTTGGCCCAAAGCTGGACGAGGTTGATCGCCAGCAGGATCCCGAACGACGCGGCGAGCATGACGATCGCCACGGCCGAGGCGGCGATGTGGCCGTTCTCCTCGTAGAGTTTCGAGAGGATGACGCTCGACATGATCTCGGTCTTTCCGGGGATCATTCCCCCGATGAACAGGACCGAGCCGTATTCCCCGATCGCCCGGGCGAACGCCATCGCGAAGCCGGTAATAAACGCCGGGAGAACCGCCGGGAAGATCACCTTGGTAAAGGTCTGCCAGCGGTTGGCCCCCAAACTGGCCGAGACCTCCTCGAGCTCTTTGTCGATCTCCTGCAGCGACGGCTGGAGGGTTCGGATGACAAACGGCATCCCGATGAAGATCAGCGCGATCGTTACCCCGATCTCCGTGCCGCGGATCGGGAAGGAGAAGTGGCTCCCCAGCCAGCCGTGCTCGGAGTAAATCTGCGCCAGCGCGATCCCTGAGACGGCGGTCGGCATGGCGAAGGGCAGGTCAACCATCGCGTCGATGATCCGCCTGCCGGGGAACCAGTAGCGGACCAAGACCCAGGCGACGATGAAGCCGAAAAAGGCGTTGACCACCGCCGCGACGAACGAGGCGCGGAAGGTGAGGGTGAACGACTTTTTGACCAAATCGTTCGACATGATCTGGAGAAAGTCGCTCAGCGACAGGTGCGAGGTAACGATGAAAAGCCCGGAGAGCGGAATAAGGACGATGAGCGACAGGTACAGGACCGTGAAGCCCATCGTCAGACCGAACCCGGGAAGAACCGATCGCTGGAGCAAAGCAGGCCGAGCCACGAAATACTCCTCTTGCGCTTATAAGGGGGAGGGGGTTACTGAGCGATTTCGGTGAGCATCTTATCGAACAGACCGTCGGCGTTGAAATGCTTGCGCTGCGCCGCGGTCCATCCGCCGAAACACTCGTCGATGCCGACTAATCGGCACGGGGGGAACTGGTCGGCGAACTTCTCGGCCACCTCGGGAACCGCCGGCCGGTAGTAGTGGCGGGCGATCATTTCCTGCATCTCGGGGGTGTAGAGGTAGTTGAGGTACTCTTCGGCGATGTCGCGTGTGCCGCGGCGCTCGACGACGGCGTCGACCACTGCCACCGGCGGCTCGCAGCGCATGGTGATGCTCGGGTAGACGATCTCAAACCCCTGGTCGGCCATAACCTTTTGCGACAGGCGCGCCTCGTTTTCCCAGGCGAGGAAGGCGTCGCCGTTCCCCTGCTTGACGAAGGCGTCGGTCGCGTCCCGCGCTCCGGTCGGCATCCCCTGATTGACGGCGTTGGCGAACACCTGCTTGGTGAAATTATAGGCGTCCTCCTCGGCCTTGGCCTGACGCTCTTGGTCGGCCTCGGCGAACTTGTCGATCCCGCCGATGTCGGCCAGCGATTTATCGAGCGCGTAGGCCCACAGGGCCAGGTAGTTCCAGCGCGCGCCGCCGGAGGTCTTCGGGTTGGGGGTGACTACCTTGACGCCGGTGCGGGCCAGGTCGTCCCAGTCATGGATTCCGAGGGGGTTCCCCTTGCGGACCAAGATGACGATCGTCGAGATGTAGGGGGAAGAGTTGTAGGGGAAATTCTTCTGCCAATCGGGTTTGAGCAGCCCGGGGTTGCCGTCTTTCTCGATAGCCAGATCGTCGATGTCAAAGGCCAGCGCCAGCGTGACGACGTCTGCCTCTTTCCCGCTGCGGACCGCGCGCGACTGCGCGCCGCTGCCGGCGTTGCTCTGCTCGATATCGAGCGTCTGACCGGTTTTCTCCAGCCAATGCTCCGCGAAGAGCTCGTTGTACTCTTTGTAGAGTTCCCGGGTCGGGTCGTACGAGACGTTGCAGAACGAACGCGCCGGACCGTCCGAACCTCCGGTTCCGCAGCCGGTTAAAAGGGGGAGCGCGGCGGAGAGAAAAAATAATCCGCACACAAACATTGTTTTTGTACGTTTCATAGTTTTTGTTCCGTTAATGTGTTTTTTTAAATAACAGAATAATAATTCTGTATCGAGGGAATATATCGTCTTTCCCCTTTTGGGGCAATACCCAAAAACCGGTTTTTGGCCGAAAAGGGGAAAAATAGCGAAGGTTGTCCCGCTCATGCGCTTGGGGGGTTCGACACTTCACAAAACGGGCGGATGGCCTATAATGTCGGTAGTCTTCGGCTCTGATGCCGGCGGTTTTCGCCGCCGGGAAACCAGATGCCATTGCTGATGGATGCCACCGCGGATCGATGCCCCGCTGAGAGAAGAAAGTTCGCGTTTTTTGATGTTTCGATGGCTGCACGCCTTGCGTTTTTGGCTTGACTGCGCCCGCTGGCAGGCGTTTGGCCAGTCACTTCTCCCCGCTGTGCTGGCCCTGGTTTTGGTCTGGGGCGAGGATGGTTTCTCGCTCTCGGCAGGGATTCTGGCGGTACTTGGGGTACTTTTGGTGCATACCAGCACGAACCTGCTGGATGATTACTTTGACTATCGCTGCGAAAGCGTTCAAGTCCGCCAGGCGATGGTCGACGGCGGGATGCGTGCCCGTTCCCACAAGTGCCATTACATCCTGTCGGGCGCGACGACCCTGGGACGGCTGCTGGCCGCGGCTTTGGTTTTCGGCGGCCTGGCGGTGGTGATCGGTCTGTATCTCGTCTGGCTTCGGGGAGTCGGGATTGCCGCGATCGCCGCCGCGGGGGCGTTTTGCTGCTATTTTTATTCGGCTCCCCCGATTCGGCTGAGTTTTCATTACCTTGGCGAGGCCGCGGTGGGAGTGGTCTTCGGACCGATCTTAATGAGCGGCGTCTCCCTGGCCGCCTGCGGCCGCGTATCGGCGCCGGTTCTCTTCTTTTCGATCCCCATCGGCATCTTGGTGACCAATATCGTCTATACCCACGCGATCCTCGATTTCGAGCCGGATCGGCGCGCCGGAAAGAATACCCTGGCGGTCTTCTTCGGCTCCCCCAAGCGGGCTTTTTGGCTGATGTTCGCGATGGTAATCGCCGCCTACGTGATTCCCGCGGCCGCCGTGGCAGGCGGGCGGCTTTCACCGAAAATGCTCCTGATGCTGCTGACCCTTCCGATGGCCTGCGGCCTGATCCGTTCGGTGCGGCGTTTTGTCCGCGCCCCGAACGAAACTGTCCGGCGCCGCTTCTGGATGGGGCCGATGGAGTATTGGCCCCAGATCTGCCAGGCGGGGATCGATTGGTATATGGTCCGATGGTACTTGTCGCGGAACCTTCTGACCTTCTACTGTGTTCTGATCGCCGCCGCGGCGATCTGGGACCGTGCCGCGCGATAGCACTTGAGGAACCAAGGGTACATTCTGTGTTTAAATCGATCCGTCAGCATCTCTATTTCCTGAAGTGGTATGCCCAGGTTCGTCTGCTCGGCCGGCGGCGGCCGCTTCAGACGGTCCTGTTTGTCGGGGACGCCTGTAATCTGCGCTGCAAGCACTGCAGTGTCGTGCCGAAAGAGGGAACCCCCTGCCGGAAGAAAGATTACGAGACGATCGCCCAAGAGCTTCGGCGCTGCTACGCGCTTGGGTCAAGGTTTGTCGATTTCGAGGGAGGAGAACCGTTCCTCTGGAAGGACGGTCAGCGCGATATCAACGATCTATTTGATTTGGCTCGGGAGATCGGCTTCTTCTCGACGACGGTGACAACCAACGCTCAGATCCCGTTCGAGCCGTGCCGCAGCGACCTGGTCTGGATCAGTTTAGACGGAGTCGGCGCCTACCACGACAAGATCCGTGGAGAGGGGGCGTTCGCCCGCCTGGAAAAGAATATCGCCCTGTCGAGCCACCCTTGCCTCAACGCCAATATGGTGGTCAATCCCCTGAATGTCGACGCGGTGGAAGATACCGTCCGCTTCGTCGCCGATCACCCGAAGCTGAAGATGCTCTCGGTCAATTTTCATACCCCCTTTCCGGGAACCGAGGATCTGGAACTCGACTGGGATACGCGCTGCCGCGTGATCGACCGTTTGATCGCCCTGCGTAAAAAGGGCGCCCCCCTGATGAATACCGCCTCGGGGCTGCGCCGGATGAAGGATATGCGTTTTAAGAAACGATGCTGGGTCACGAACTTCGTGATGGTCGACGGGGCTTTTTGCCCTCAGTGCCTGGGAAGTGAGTTTGGGCTGTGCGAGCGCTGCGGGTTCGGCATGGCCTCGGAGATGGCCGGGCTTTGGAATCTTCATCCCGAGACGATTCTTGCCGGGCTTAAGGTTCGAATGTAGAACATTCGATTGAGAACGTTTGCCTAATGTTTTTTGGCCGGATCGCGTTTTTTCGCGGCAGCCGGCCGCGCTTGAGAGAAAGATGAAAACCAATCGCGCTTTTACGCTGGTGGAACTGTTGGTCGTCATCGCGATCATCGGGATTTTAATCGGGCTTCTTCTTCCCGCCGTTCAGGCCGCCCGCGAGGCGGCACGTCGGATTAAATGCCAAAACTCTCTCAAGCAGGTGGGGCTGGCGCTTCATCAGTACCACGATGTCAACTCGTGCCTGCCCGCCGCGGGGATGGAGGTGTTCTTTGGCGTGCCGGCGTACAACGGCGGCTACTACAGCGGGCGGATTACTCTTCTTCCTTTTTTGGAGCAGGCAGCGCGCTACGACGCCATGGTCGAGGATATGAAAAACAATCGAACCGACGGTTTCACCGGGGTGATTCCCCCCGAGAGCGGGCGCATCCCCTGGAACGACGGGACGATCGATTTTATGACCTGCCCGTCCGATCCTCAGTCGACCCAAAAGACCTCCTTCTGGCCGGTCTGCTCCCGTCTGAGCGCCGCCTTTTGCGGGGGGGACGCGTTCTTTCCCGACAGCGGGACAGGAACGTTCGAATCGAACGACTCCCGAGGGCTCTTCCGCCCGATGAAGTGGAAGAACTTCGGCGCCTGTACCGACGGGACCAGTCATACGGCGGCGGTCGCCGAGACCTGTATCGGTGATTTCAATTCTGACCGCGTGAAAGGAGGGATCGCCATGACGCAGGAACTCTTTGATGCCGAGCGGAATAAGATTGTGCCGAATCGGTGCCTCATCCATGGGGTTGACCCGAACGACCCGAAAAAACTGACCTCGACCCTCCCCGCGCCGCGCAACAACTTCTTCTACGACGGGGTGAGCGTGACCTCCCTGTTCACGACAATTCTTCCTCCCAACGCGCCGATGTGTCTGTTCGTGAAGGTCGTCGGCCAGAGCACCCCGGTCGGCTTTGTCGGGGGGGCGTCGAGCTACCATCCCGGCGGGGTGAACGTTCTGCTGACCGACGGATCGGTGCAGTTCGTCGGCGACGGGATCGACTGCGGGGACCTCGGCGCCGACGAGCCGACCTCCGGAGCAAGTCCCTACGGTGTCTGGGGGGCGATGGGGTCCCCGGCCGGCGGCGAGAGCAAAGAGCTGTAAATAAACAAGCGCGCCTGGTTTATGATTTGCGGGTCCGTTCGATCTCGTCGGCGGTGTCTTCCCTGCCGCGCTTGCGGAAGATCAGGCGGATCGGGACCTCACGGAAGGGGAGCTCGTCGCGCAGGACGCTCAGCAGATACCGCTGATAGTTCGGGGGGAACGCGTCGGGCATATTGCAGAAGAGTATCAGCGTAGGGGGGGCGGTCGACGCCTGGACGGCGTAGTAGATCTTCGGCTTGCGGAAGTGGCAAAGCGGCGGGGGGGTTAGGTCGAGCGCCGCGGAAAGAACGCGGTTGAGCTTATTGGTCGAGACCCGCGCGCGGTTCTGCGCGGCCAGCACCCGCGCCTGACGCAGAAGGCGCGGGGCGTTTTTGCCGGTCTTTCCGGTGAGGAACGCGATCGGGACGTGCGGCATGGTGGCGAAGGTCTCGCGGAGGTACTCTCCCCAGCGGCCGGTCGGCATATGATCAGCCATTAAGTCCCACTTATTGACCACGAAGATGACCGGACGCAGGTGACGGTCGATCAATGAGACCAGCTGCTTGTCCATCTTGCTGATCCGCTGGTGGGCGTCGAAGAACATCAGAACGACGTCGGCGCGGCGGATGCTGCGCTCGGCCCGGGTAAGCGCGTAGAAGTCCAGGTCGGAGCCGATGCTCTTTTTGCGCATAAAGCCGGGGGTGTCGATGACCAAAAATGTCTTGCCATCCATCTCGATCCGGACATCGACGCAGTCGCGCGTGGTTCCGGGGATGGGGCTGGCGATCACCCGCTCGGCCTGGGCCAACGTGTTGACGAAGGTGCTCTTGCCGACATTCCTGCGGCCGACGATCGCCAGCTTCATGATCGGCTCTTCCCCGCTGGCGTCGTCGAACGCCTCGGGAGGGAGGGCCTGCTCGATTTCGTCCATCAAGCGGACGCGGCCGCGCTTTTGCTTGGCGCTGACCGGGATCACCGGCCAGCCGAACCGCTCGAATTCCAGCGCGTTCTTCTCTTGTACGGCGTCGTCTGACTTATTGGCGGCCAACAGAATAGGAATGGAGAGCGGGCGCAGACGCTCGGCGACCGTCTCGTCCAGCGGGGCGATTCCGGTGCGGGCGTCGGTGACGAAGAGAATTAAATCGGCCGACTCGATCGCCAGGGCGATCTGCCGCTCCACGTCGTCGGAGAGATCGTCCTGGTCGACGACACCGATCCCGCCGGTGTCGGTCAGTTCGATGTAGCGGGTGTCGTCGATGAAACCGGCATCGCCGATTCCCTCCCCGTTTTCACCCTCGGGTTCGTGGGCGCTGTCGGAGAGCTCCCCCGAACCAGGGAGTTCCAAAAGATACGAGACGCGGTCACGGGTCACCCCGGCGACCGAATCGACGACCGAGACCTTCTCTCCGATGAGCCAGTTGAAGATCGACGATTTTCCGACGTTCGGCCGTCCGACGATGGCGACTTTCGCGATACCCATAGACTGCTTGTTTTAGTATTTCTCGATCACCACCGCCGTCGAGCGGCCCATGTTCGTCTGGTTGATCTTGACGAAGGCGTTTTTCGTGACGGTGTGCTCTTTTGTGATGACGTTGATCGGGCAGTCGTCGGCGACCTTTTCGCAGTTGCGAACCGGCGGGAGGGTCCCCTTTTCCATCGCGATCAGCGAAGCGGCCAGCTCGACGGCGCCGGTGCCGCTGCCCAGGGTGCCGAAGTGCCCCTTGCCGGTAAACACGGGGGTATCGCCGGCGGCGGCCTTGATGCCGACCGCCTCGCGGGCGTCGTCCTCCACCGTCCCAAGGCCGTCGGCGTTAATGTGGTCGATATCGCCGATCGACATGCCGGCCTTTTTCAGCGCGCCGGTGATCGAGCGCTCGACCGATTCGGCCATGTTGAGCAGCTCGTTGGTCGGGGCGACCGCCTGACAGTACCCGCGCAGGGTCGCCAGCGGTTTGGCGCCGCGTGCCAGGGCGAACTCTTTACTCTCGATGACCAAAGCGCCGCTCCCCTCGCCGTTGACGGTCCCGACGCGGCCGGCGTCGAACGGACGGGGAACCGACTGCGGGTCACCGGTCCACGGGGCGAGCCGGTACGACTTGCCGCGGGAGAGGAAACAGGGGTTGGAGCGGTTGCCGGTGCCGCCGCAGATCATCACGTCGGCGTCGCCGCGCTGGATGATGTGGGCGGCCTCGATGATCGACGCCAAGCTGGAGACGCGGTCGAGCGTCGGCGAGTTACTCGCCCCGCGGGCGTCCATCGCGATTCCGATATGACTGGCCGGCATGTTGGGGAGATATTTAAGCATCCAAAGCGGCATGATCTTTGTCATGGCGTTGGGGCCCCATTTGGAGAAGTCGTATTTGCCGTTCTCCATCCCGGCGAAGAAGGCGTCGGCAAGCTCCGAAAGCTCCAGCGTCATGAGGTCGCAGCCAAAGATGACCCCGAGCCGCTCGGGCTCGACACTGCGGTTTTCGGGCGATTCGAGGTCGACGTTCAGACCCGCCCGCTTGACGGCCATCATCGCAGCGACGAAACCGAGCTGGATGTCACGGCTCATCACCTTGATGTTTTTGCGCGGCTTGACAAAGTCCTTGGCGTGAAAGTCGGGAGCCGCCGCGACGAAGGGGCGAACGGCGGAATCCGGGGTCGTCCCGTCCAGGTAACCTATTCCGCTGACCCCATCGATCAAAGAGGTCCAAAATTCTTCTTGTCCGACACCGATCGGGCTGATCAGGTCAAAACCAGTGATGACAATCTCTTTTTCCATCATTGGCCCTAAACTTCTTAATCGTTAAAAACCCCCTTACCGGGAGCGTCTGCCAAGAACGGGGCACCTTGGCGGTGCTTTGGATTCCAAAAACAGCGCCAACGGCCTATTCTACCCTAATCGGGAGAATCGTCCATTCTGCCGCGAGAAAATGAAAAATTTTTGGATTCTTCTAATTAGAGGGGGGGCAGGCGCGAATGGCTCGGTCGACTTCGGAGGCGATTTTTTTCTCGACCTCGGCCAACGGAAGGGAAGCGTCGAGAACCACGGCGGCGCGTCCGGTCTTCTTTTGCCAAAGCAGCGCCCCCTGAAGAAAGCCGCAGCGGATCTTGGCGTGGTACTCGCTTCCTCTGCTTTCGATTCGATCGAGCGGACGCTTCAGGCGAGCGAACGCTGCCTCGCTGGAGATATCGAGGACGATGGTCAGGTCGGGAAGGATCCCCCGGGTGGCGATCCGGCCCATCTGAAGGATGGTTTCGGGGGCGATCCCCCCGGCCAATCCCTGATAGACCAGCGTCGAGAGCAAAAAGCGGTCGGCCAGGACGATTTTGTCGGCGGCCAGCGCCGGGGCGATGAC
>CADBTE010000089.1 GCA_902797455.1 uncultured Planctomycetota bacterium
CTGGACTATCGGCACAGCACCGGCGATTACACGGACGAGCAGTACAACTGGCTGCGGACATCCGGAAAGGTCGGGACGGAGTACATCTACTATGTTCCGTTTAAGTACGATGAGGCGTGGGAAGATCCCGAGGATATCGAGGTAACGGTCGGGGATACGAGCATCACTTATCCGGCCGGTCACTACGGCAATACCGAAACGTCGTTCGTCGATACGTTCGAGCCCCTCAACGAAGCGGTCGGCGACCTGCAGGATTTCGACGCGACGGCTCTGGCCAGTGAGTACGCGATGACGAAGTACTACACCGGTTACCGCGGAACCAACCAGCACAATCCCGCGGTCGGGATGAACAACAGCGGCAGCATCGTGGTCGCCTGGCAGCAGGAATCGATGTTCGACGGCAGAAGTACCTCGTACGAGTATGTCGAGAACAGCGCCTACGAGACCTACAATGGGTTCAGCCGAAGTTCTCAGATCTATCTGCGGACGATGATCGAGTCGACCGACTACGCCGGCGCCCAGGTGACCAAGGTCCGTCTGGCCGACGGGACCGAGGTCAAAGAAGGGGATACCATCACCACGGCGACCGCCAATTTGGTGGTCAGCTTCACCGAGAATCTCAAGACGGTCGCCGCCGGCTACGAGGCACTCCATTCGGTCGATAACGTCGACAACTGGTCGCTGCTTTGCGACGGCATTTTGGTCGACGGCGCGATCGAGAGCGTCTCCTTCTCGATGTCCAATTCGCGCCGCGACGCGCGCAATTCCTCCGATGTCCGCATCAACGGGACCAACGGCAACCCCGAGTCGCTCGCCTACGGGTCGAACCTCTGGGAGGCGGTGATTACCTTCAAGGAGGGGTTTGAGCTGACCGGCGGAGACTACACGCTGATTGCCTCGAACCGGATTCAGGATATCGCCGGCAACGCGATCAACTCCAACGGCGACGGCTCTTCTACCTACGGCCGCGGAAATCGCGACGGCGAGAAGTTCGTGTTCAACTTCCACGTCCTGGCGATGGACTTGCCGCTGGCGTTCGATGACGCCAGGGCCGAGGCCCTGACGAAGATCTACTACTCGCCCCAGGAGGAAATTCAGGGGGATAACGTCGGCGACAACCGCGCTCAATACACGACCGAGGAGCTCCTGGACGAAACGGCCGGATATCACGCCAACACGCCGACGACTGTCGCCAGTGACGCCAACGGAAACTTTGTCGCCGTTTGGACCGAGACCGAAAAGGACGATCAGGGCGTCATTGTTTCGGGAGGTATCTACTACAAGGCCTACCGCCAAGAGTTCCTCTTCGACCGCGATGGGAATCGGATCAGCTACACCGAAGAGATCTCTTCCGGCGCCGTGCTGGAGTACGAACTCGACGGAGACGCCGAAACCGGAACATACAAGTACACCACTAAATTGGCCGACGATGATTATGTTCCCGAGGAAGGGGGCTTTGCCTATGAGGACTTCCTCATCCCGCAGCAGGCGTCGGTGGCGATTGACGACGCCGGCCACTTCACCGTGGTTTGGGATATGGCGGCCTACTATGAACCGACCGACTCGGTGGCGCGTGACGTCTTCGCTCGGCGTTACTCTCTGGAGACGGCCGGCTTGGGGAGCGTTTCCGGCCGTGACGGCCTTCCCGAGGCGAAAGAGCTCGGGCTCAACGATACCAATGGCGCCTATCGAATCAATATCGAGTGCCAGAACGACCAGCAGAACGCCTCGGTGGCGATGGATTCCGACGGCGATATCGTGATCGTCTGGGAGAGCTGGGAGCAGGATGGCGACGGCTGGGGCATCTACGGCCGCCGATTCGATAATGAGGGTATGTCGTTCGGCCGGACCAATACCATCCAGCGCGTCTCGTTCAGCGGGAACTACAGTACCGTGGGGAACTGCGCGACGATTCACTTCTTCGATGAGGACGGGAAAGAGCATCTGATCGAGAACGTGAAGATTGAGTCCGTACTCAAGACCACGGCGGCCAACTTCCAAGAAGCGTTCTACAACTATAAGGACCCGCAGACGGGAGAGTACCTCTTCCGCGAGGAGGATGGCAGCAGCAGCGTGATTGTCAACAAGCAGGGTACCCGGTCGCTGGTGATTGAGTTCATCGGCAAATACTCCCTGCAGTCGGTGAAGACTCTGCAGGTCGATGTCTACGAGACCGACGACGCGGGGCACCCGACAGCGGAGGCGAATACCACTCTGTCCGCGTATGTGACCTCGACTTCGACCGGCGCGACCGGAAGCGAGTTCCTGGTCAACGACACTACCGAAAGCCACCAGCGCTTCGCCTCGGTTGGGATGTGCGACAGCGGTGAGTTTGTCGTGAGCTGGACCTCTTGGGGTCAGGATCTCGACGATCCCACCGAAACGAACATCTACATGAAGACGTTTGTCTCCAACCACGGGCTTCGCAGCGCGATCTCCTCGAGCAAGGCGGTGATCACCAGTTCCCAAGAGGCGCTTCCGGCCGAGGAATTCGAGCCGATCACCGTCGAGTACGAGGTCGATCCTTCCGCCGCCGCGCCGGGAGTCTATCCGCAGATCATCACCACCGATGTTCCCGCCAACCATGACGAGACCGGAAGCGCGGCTTACTCGGGGGTCTGCACGATCTCTGTGGAGGGAGACAGCGCCATCACGGTGGGAACCGGCGCGCTCCTTTCGACCGGAATGCATGTGCTGACCGCCGCGCACGTTGTGTGCAACGAAGACGGGACACCGGTTTCCAGCGCCGCGATCACGGTCACCTTCACGAACAGCGCCGGACAGAGCTATGTCTACAACGCCCGCGCGCTCTATGTCCACGGCGAATATACCAACGCCGAGACGGTGGCCGAAGGGGTTGACCTGGCGGTGATCCTCCTCGACGCTCCCAACGGCGTCGACGCGACGATCAGTTCGTACGACCTGTACCGCGACAGCAACGAAATCGGCCAGAGTTTCACGATGATCGGCTACGGCGAGTACAATTCGGCCTCGCTTCGTTTGAAGTCGTCGACCTCGCTTTCCGGCGTGAAGCATTCTGGGATGAATACCTTCGATCTGTTCGGTTCGGCGATCGACAACACCTTCAACACGAACCTTCTGTGCTACGACTTCGACAACGGCTATCAGTCGGGCGATACCTTCGGGAACGCCTTTGGCTACGCTCACCGCGGGCTGGGGACCAGCGAGGCGATGTCCTCGTTCGGCGACTCCGGCGGTCCGGCCTTTATCGATGGAAAGATCGCCGGTGTGATCAGCTGGGGGAACACTCCCACAGACCAGACGCCCGGTTTCGGTTCCTACGCCGCGGCGGTTCGAGTTTCGGCGTACGCCGACTGGATCGACGGCATCATGGCCGGTTCCGAGAACAAAGAGATCCTGGTCAACCGCAGCAAGTACGATTCCGCCAAGAACGCGGAGTACCAGCGGGGGATCCAGATTTGGAGCGACGCGAAGATCGATAACGACGGGAATGTTACTGTCACCTGGACCAGTTACGACCAGGACGGCCACGGCGATACCGCCAGCGGCGCTACTTCCAACGGTCTGGGCGGCATCTACATGAAGCGTTACTACTACGATCTGGAGTCCGACACCGATCCGGATGACGGCGCCTTTGTCGAGAGCGATGTGATGCGGGTGAACGACTACACCGGCCGAGACCAGATCCATTCGAAGCTCGATATGGATCACGCCGGCAACTTCGTCATCACCTGGGAATCGGATCAGGGACGCGTCTACACGACCGATCAGCCGATTTCGACGGCCATGTACGCCAAGAGGTTCGTCAATACGACCGACTATGTGGTCTTCCTGGTGAGAGATTTCGACGGCTTGACTCAGACGGTCGTCAATACCGGAACCGGTACCAACACCGGTACGGATAACACCGGTACGGATAACACCGGTAC
>CADBTE010000090.1 GCA_902797455.1 uncultured Planctomycetota bacterium
CGGTGAACCTCTGCCCGGTCCGCAGCGCCGGGGCGGTGAAGGGGAATAACAAACAGTGCTCCCACACGTTCCGGCCGCTGGATTGCCGGTCGGCCGAAAGCGACGGCGGCGGCCTGGGGCAGCGGTGCGCCGAATTTTGCGCCGAATCGAAGCGGGACGACGGTATCGGCTGGTCGGTTCACGGAAAATCGTTCCCGGCGCCGCTCGATCTGACCGGGTGTCGGGCGATTCGGGCCCGGGTCTGGTCGGACGGGAACGGGGAACAGCTGAAGATCCAGCTCGGCGGGAAGAGCGGCCATCGGGACGACTACATTCCGGCCGATTTCACCGGCTGGAAGACCGTGACATTGACCAATCCGGCGCTTAACGACCTGACTTACGACGATGTGCGGTACCTTTACTTTTACTACAACGGTCTCCCGGCGGGCAAATCGGTCCGCTGCCTGATCGACCAGGTCGAGGCGGTCTTTGGGGAAGGGGAGTCTGAAAAGACGGTCGTCCTGGAGGATTTCGAGCCGGATCACTCCTCCTACTGGGTCGGCGACCGGATGCAGGCGGTCACCTTCGCCCGGCACAAGCTGGTCCCGACGCAGTTCGCGCTGATCGCGACCGATCCGCAGCATTGGGCCGATACCGTCGAACGGATGCAGCACAAGGCGAACCTTCCCTCGCCGAGGCCGGGGGGCGCGTGGCGCGACGCCTCGCCCTATGTGCATCAGTCGTACTTCTTCCTCACCTACTTTAATGTCAACGAGTACGACGCGGCCCTGGCCTTCGCCAAGAGGGGGGGCTTTAAGCAGATACTTCTTTTGCAGAACTCATGGTGCAAGTCGACCGGGCACTACGAGGTGAACGAGGAGAATTTCCCGGGAGGGCTGCCGACGCTCAAAGAGACGATCGAGAAATTCCGCGGCGAGGGGATCCGCTTCGGGCTCCATTTCCTCGCCGCCTCGATCGATACGTCGGATCCGTATCTGTCGCCGGTTCCGGACAAGCGGTTTGTCACCGGCCATACCGATACCCTGGCCGCCGACCTCGATAAGGAAGCGGCCGTGATCGCCCTTGAGGGGGACGCGGAGGAATTTCCGACCGGGCAGGATTCGTATATGGGGTCCGGCCAGGTCGTCCGGATCGACGATGAGCTGATTCAATACGACAAAACCGGGCCGGACGGCTTAAGCGGGTGTATTCGGGGCTTGTACGGCACAACGGTCGCCGAGCACAAGGCGGGGACGCCGGTGACGCACTTTATTCGCGCGTACGGGTACCACATGTACGACCTGGATACCGATTTCCCGGAAGAGATCGCGGCGAACTTCGCCCGCGTGGCGAACGAACTGCCGCTCGATATGATCTACTTCGACGGTTCGGAACTTCTCCAGCGCCCGGGCGACAGCGACCACTGGTATTACAACGCCCGGCTGCACCGCGCCTTCTACGACGCGGTGAACGACAAGAACATCCTCTATCAGGGGAGCAGCTGTTCCCCCTGCTCGTGGCATCAGCTGCTGCGCAGCGCCTCGGCGGACGGTCACGACGATCTCAAGGCGTACCTGGAAGAGCGCAGCGGGGCGTTCCTTTCGATGGCCAACGACCACATGCCGCTGGATATCGGCTGGTACTACGGGTACGACCGCCGCGCCACGCCGGATATGTACGAGTACGTCCTGGGGGCGACGATCGGGTACGACTCCTCGATGTCGTTCCAGGCGTCGGTCGCCGCGGCGATGAAACATCCGTTCATCGGCGAGATCCTCGATATGATCCGCGCCTACGAGGAGCTGCGCCTCTCCGGGAAGATTCCATTCCAGTGGCGGCCGCTGTTCCAGATCGATCCGGTGATGGCCGGTTACAAGAGTGAGGAGGAGCGCAACGCCCTGTTGGCGAACCGCCGGGATTTCCATCTGGAGACCACCGCCGACGGAAAACAGCAGTTCCGGCGGGTGATCTATCCGCTTTGGCAGGAACCGAACGCCGAGGAGGGCTCCTCAACCTGGACGCTGACAGTTGACCGGCCCTGCCGGATCGGTTTCCAGGTCCATTTTATGGAAGAGGGGACGACAGAAGAGGGGGCTCTCCTTTCGCGTCCGGCGATGACCGTCACGGGGGAGGATGTTTCACAAACCCTGACGCTCGATATGGAACTTACCCGCGGTCAGTACGGGTTCGCTCTTCCGGGGCAAAAACAGACCCGCTTCGGCCTGCCGCTGAGCGAACCGGAGGTTCTGGCCGATACACCCGATATCGCGCTGCGGCCGGGGACCTACACGATCGAGTATAAGGCCGAAGGCGAGGAGAATCTTCCGGTGAGGGTACGAACGCCGCTTTATACCGACGAGTGCCTCGTGATTCCGTGATTCGGCGATACGCGGTTTTTACCGCCGAATAAATAAACGACCGGCGGC
>CADBTE010000091.1 GCA_902797455.1 uncultured Planctomycetota bacterium
CCCTCGCTCCCCGGGCCGGCTCCCAGACCGCCCGGCCAGCTCTTGAAGTCGAGGACCGGATTGTCGATATAGACCCGCCGAACCTCGTCGGGGTAGGCCAGAACCCAGTTCATAATATAAAGTCCCCCGCGGCTCATCCCCTCCAGGTCGGCGGTGCGGGAGAAACCGAACGTCTCGGTGACATAGGTATAGAACCGCTGCCACAGGGCGACCGATTCCGGCGAGCCCATCAGCGGCGCGGAGTCGATCCAAACGACATGCCAGCCAAGGGAGAGCATCGCGATATCGGTCTGCGGCTCGTGGCCGAAGAAGCGGGCGCGCCACAGCCAGGGGGTTCCCTCCGCCGGCTTGGCCGGAACAACGATCTTCGCGCTTCGTCCCTCGAACTGGAAATCCCAGCAGTCGTATCCGTTCCAGTCGCTTCGCGTCCCCGGGTAGGCGGCATCGTCGGCCCGCATCACGGATCTGTCCGTGACACTGCCGGCCAAAAGAAGGACCGTGAATAAAGTTCCAAAAACAAAAATCTTCCCGCGATTCATCATAGTTTCCTCTTGCGTTTTTGTCTTGTCGGTTAGCGGTTGGCGGGTTTTTCAGATAGTCATCATCCCCGCCGATAGTTTTAGTCTACCCCCGCGCGCGGGAAATATCAAACGCGCGCGCTCAAAAATCCCCGCGCGGCAGGAGCATCGGGGTTCCCGTGCGCGGGTGGGGGGTCAGAAGCGGGTCGAAGGCGAACAGCTCTTTGATCGTCTCGGCCCTCATCAGTTCCGCCGCCGGGCCGTCGAACGCCAGACGCCCCCCGGCGAGAACCAGCGCCCGGCGATTCTCCAGCGCGGCGCGGTTCAGGTCGTGGGTCACCTCGATCACGGCGATCCCCTCGCGGTGGATCTGTTCCAGCAGCCGCGCGGCCTGGTCTTGATGCCCCATGTCAAGGAATACCGTCGGTTCGTCCAGCAGCAGAAGCTCCGGTTCCTGCGCCAGGGCCCCCGCCAGCAGGGCCCGCTGCCGCTCTCCCCCCGAGAGGGTCGCCACCGGCCGGTCGGCCAGCGGCCCGAGCGCGCACAGCGTCAGCGCCCGATCGACGGCCCGCCTGTCGGCGGCCGTTTCCCCCGCCAGGCGGCTTTGGTAGGGGTACCGCCCCATGGCGATCCAATCCCGAACCGAAAGCGACGAAAAATTCCCCGGGCTCTGCGGAATATAAGCCAGACATTGCGCCAGCTCGCGGCGGCGATACGCGCGAACCGAGCGGCCCCCCAGGGTGATCTCCCCCTCCCAGCGCTTTTCGAGCATCGCCAGACAGTTCAGCAGCGAGCTCTTTCCCGCGCCGTTTTGCCCCAGCACGGCGACATACTCTCCCCGCGCGACCGAAAAGCTCAAGGGCGACAGCAGCCGGCGATCACCGTACGAAAGCGAAAAATCCCGCACGCTCAAAAGCTCGCTCACGGCCAATCTTCACCTCCCTCATGAAAGGGGTGGCAGCGCAGAATCCGGCGGCACCCCTTCCAGGCCCCGCGCAGGGGACCGTACTTTTGAACGGCCAATATAAAGTACTGACTGCACGTAGGGGTATAGCGGCAGCACGGGCCGATCAGGGGGCTGATCGTGATCTGGTAAAACCGAACCAGGCCGATGAGAACAGCGGAAAAGAATCGACGGATCATCGCGGGGAATACCCCCACTTTTTGGCCGCGTAAGCGGTCTGCCGCAAAAGCGAGCGGACAATCGCGGCGTACTCGGGAACCGCGTCGGCCGGCCGCGGGATAACGACAAAGTCGAACCCCGCGGGGATCTCTTCGCGGTGGGTGCGGAACGCCTCGCGCAGGCGGCGCTTCCACCCGTTGCGGATATGGGCCTTGCCGACCTTTCGGGAGACCGAAAGCCCCAGGCGCGAGTAATCAAGCCCGTTGGCTCGGGCGAGGACCGTCAGGCGCGTGTCGCCGGAGCGTTTGCGAAGACGATAGACCGCGGCAAAATCGCGCCGGGAGCGAAGCCGGCGCCGCTTGGGAAACCGCTGGTTTCCCCCCTGGTGATCGCTTGCCTGGTGGTCCATCGCCTCGAGCCGGTACTTATGGTTCAAGCGGCGGACTATTTATTGCCGGCGGCTTTCACCGCGTTCTCAAGTTTGTTCATCAGCCCCATCGGGTTGTTCCCGACGATCCGATCCGTTTCCTCGCCGTTGACGTAGATCCGCACATCGGGGATGTTCTCGACCCCCAGTTCACGGCTGATATCCTGGTTTTGGTCGACATCGATCTTGGCCACCTTCACGCCGTCTTTCGCGTAGGCCTTCCCCATCTTGTCGATATAAGGGGCCAGCTTCTGGCACGGGGGGCACCAGGTGGCGGAGAAATCGACCAGCGCGATCGGCGCGGAGGCGATGAACGCGTCGAACGCCTCTTTGCCGACAATCTCTTGGGGGGCGTCCGCGGCGTCGGCCGCCTCATCGGCCGCCGGGGCGGGCACGTCAGCGGCCGGGACGCTCGGCGTGTCGGCCGCGGGGGCGCCGGTGGCCGGAACGGTTTCCTCGGTCGGGGTGTCGGCCGGTTTGCATCCGACGAAAGCGGCCGTGATCAGCAAAGCGACGCAGCCCAGGGCAAGGGTCATGAAAGCACGTTGCATGGAAAATCTCCTTATTTTGACTTGAAGTGCGCGGGGTGAGAGGACCGTCCCTTAGGCGCCGTACTTCTCCAGACGCCCGGCATGAGCCATCGCCAGCGGCATGAGGTAGATCGCCTGGAAGTGGCCCAGCCCTCCCTTGTTCGCCTCGGTCTCGCTGAAGGCGGCGCAGGCGTCGGGGCGGGCCAGGTCGGAGACGATCATCGTCGGAACCGGATGGAAGCTGTGCGAGGCCATCTTCGCCGGGGTGCTGTGGTCGCCGGTGACCACCAGGGCGGCGGGGCCGAGCGCCTCGATCGCCGGGACGACCGCGTCGAGCTCTTCGATCATCTTGACCTTGGCGTCGAAATCACCGTCTTCCCCGCGGCTGTCGGTGTACTTGAAGTGGACGAAGAAGAAGTCGTACTTATCCCAATTCTCTTTGAGGACTTCGATCTCTTCGGCGAGCGACTTCGGCTGGCCGACCAGTTCCATCCCGACCAGCGAGGCGAGCCCCTTGTACATGGGATAGACGGCGATCGCCGCGGCGTTGAGGCCATAGAGCTCTTTGTAGGAGGGAAGGGTCGGCTTGGTGGCGAACCCGCGCATCGTCAGGCAGTTGGCCTTCGGCTGGGAGGCGAGGATCTCTTTGGCCTGGCGGAAGAACTCTTTGGCGACCTCGGCGGTTTTCTTGCTGGCGTCGTCTTTGGCGACCGGGTCGAGCGGCTCGAAGCCGACTTTCTGCGGATCGGTATCGGCGACGTTGCCGCCGAGCCCCTCGCCGCGGAAGACGACGACGAAACGGTGCTCTTTCACCGGCTCGACAAAGACCTCGACCCCGGGGATCTTCACGGCGCGCAGCGTCTTAACGACCTCGGCCGACTCTTCGGTCGGGATACGGCCGGCGCGGCGGTCGGTGATCTTGCCGTCGGGGCCGATGGTGCAGAAGTTGCAGCGGATGCACACATCGTTCGGACCGACCGGGAAGGCGATTCCCGAGGCCTCGAGGACGCCGCGCCCGATGGGGTACTTCAGCGGATCGTAGCCGAACAGCCCAAGGTGACCGGGACCGCTGCCCGGGGTAATGCCCGGAAGGATCGGAATCGACATCCCGAGCGTCCCTTTTTTGGCCAGGGCGTCGAGATTCGGGGTCTTGGCGGCTTCCAGTTCGGTCGGCCCGCCCGGGGTCATCGGCAGACCGCCGATTCCGTCGGAGACGAGCATCACAATTTTTCCGCCGTCGGTCTTGAGCGTCTGGATCAGTTCGTGAAGGTCCATTCTCTATCCTTCCTCTTTTTCTCTTTTATTTTTGTTGATCTTTTCCTTCGCCGAAGGGGCTTGGCCGGAGCTTCGGCGCGGAAAAAGCGTTAGTTCGCGCGTGAAAGGTCTATTTTATCCCCGAACCCCTCAGCGCGCAAGATTGGCGGCAGGGCAAATTCCGCCGGGGCGCCTAAGTTGAAAGCCGATTATCCCTTGGTTATAATAGGAAGAAAATTCCGGGCAGTGAACCTCTTCGCTTCCCTTTCTACGCGGTCACAATACAAGGGTATTCCCATGAAGCATTTTTTCCTTTGGTGCGCGTTGTTAATTCTCCCGGCGTTCGCCTCGGCGCAGGTGAGCGTCTTCCCCGGCAACGACAACAACCGGCCGTTCAACACGATCGAGTCGGTTCGCCGGGCGATCAACGATATGCTTGATCGATTCGACGATTACGACGGCGAGGGCTATCTCGACCAGCTCGATCAGCTGGAGGAAGAGTACAACGCCCTTGAAAACAAGGACGACGCCGACTGGAACGCGCGTTTCGCCGCCTTCCGCCGCGAGGCGCTTTTGGCCAACCCGCTGCTGGACGATCTTTCGCTGGTGGCGGTCGTCTCCAGCCGAATCCCCGCCCCGGGCGATAACTTCATGACGATCGACAAGGTCGCTCATGAGGGTTGGGACTGCGAGCTGGCGGTCGTCTCGGACCTTCGCAGCGAAGACCCGAAGGTCACCCCCTTCTTCCGCCCGAAAAACGGCCGCCCGATCTGCGAGCCGGAACTGCACTGGGACGGCAAGCGGGTGATGTTCTCCAGCATTACCGACGAGAACGGCTGCTGGGGGATCTATGAAGTCGGCGTCGACGGTCAAAACCTCAAGCTCCTGACCCCGACCGACCAGCCGGACGTCAATTTCTTCGACTCCTGCTGGACCCCCGACGGCGCGGTGATCGCCTGCTCGAACGCCGGAATGCAGGCGCTGCCGTGCATCAACGGCTCCGACCCGATGGCGAACATCTACCGGATCGAGAAAGACAAGACCGTCCGTCAGCTGACGTTTGAGCAAGATTCCGACTGGCATCCGACCCCGCTGCGCAACGGGCGGATTATGTATCTGCGTTGGGAATATTCCGACATTATGCACTACTACAGCCGGATTCTCTTCCACATGAATCCCGACGGGACGAACCAGTCCGAGCTGTACGGGAGCGGCTCGATGTTCCCGACGGCGTTTAAGCACGCCCGCGAATTCCCCGATTCCTCGAAGATTGTCGGTATCGGCGGCGGCCACCACGGCCGCGGCGACACCGGCCGTCTGCTGATCATCGACCCGACCGTGGGGCGCAAGTACCCCTTCCGGTTCCATCCCGAAACAAAAGAATGGGGCCCCGAGAATACTCAGTACGACGCCCATCCCGAGGTCCTGCCGTTTGAGCAGACCGGCTTCTGGCGCGAGATCCCCGGCTGGGGACAGGATGTCGTCGGGAACGTTCTCGATATGCAGTCGACGGCTATCGAATGGGGCCCCAATCCGGACTCGATGTGGGCCTCCGGGCTGACCTACAACTTCGTCTTCCCCTATCCCCTGGGAGAGAACTACATCCTCGTCAACTGTGAGATCGCCGGCAAACTGGGGACGTACGGACTCTACCTGGTCGATACCTTCGACAACATGACGCTGATCAAAGAGATCCCCGGCAAGGGAATCTTCTGGCCGACGCCGCTGGTCGAGCGCGAGGTTCCCCCGGTGCTTCCCGACCGCTGGACCCCGGGCGAAAAAGAGGCGACTTTGTTTGTGACCGACGTCTACAACGGGCTGGGGACGGTCAACGTCCCGCGCGGCACGATCAAAAATATCCGCATCTTCGCCTATCACTTCAACTACCTCAACAGCGGCGGTCACGAGTCGGTCGGCGTTCAGTCCGGCTGGGACATCAAGCAGATCCTCGGAACCGTTCCGGTCGATGAGGACGGAAGCGCCTTCTTTAAGATCCCCGCCAACACGCCGGTCTCGCTCCAGCCGCTGGACGAAAACGGCGCCGCCGTTCAGATCATGCGCTCCTGGACGGTCGGCATGCCGGGCGAGGCGGCCAGCTGCAACGGCTGCCACGAGTCTCAGTTAGACGTGACCCCGTCGGTGCTCACCAGCGCCAGCCGCCGCGACGCCTCTGAAATCAAACCGTTCTACGGCGAGAAGCGCCCGATGACCTTCGAGCTGGAGCTTTACTACAATGTTGTGATGAAGTTCTGCATCGGCTGCCACGACGGCACCAAGGACGACCGCCCGTCGTTCGCCACCGCCAAGGAGGCCTACGACAATATCCACCCGTTCGTGCGCCGCGGCGGGCCCGAGACCGATATGGATGTCCTCTATCCGTACGAGTACCACGTCTCCACCAGCGAGCTGTGGCAGATGCTCGAAAAGGGGCACCACGGGGTTGTCCTCGACGACGAGGCGCGTCAGCGCATCGCCGCCTGGGTCGATATGAACGCCCCGTGGCGCGGCAAGTGGGATCGTCCCGACCAGGCCGAGCGCCGTTTGGAACTGTCGGCCCTTTACGCCAATGTCGTCAACGATGTCGAGAACGATTACGACCGGCTTTTGAACGCCATTCGGGAAAAGCCGGCGCCGGAGTTCATTAAACCGCCGAAGCAAGAGCCGCCGACCGACGAGCTGAAGGCCGAAAATTGGCCGTTCGACGAGGCGACCGCCAAGGCGCTGCAGGAAACCTCCGTGATGAACGGCGCCAAGCGGATGACGATTCCTCTGGCCGACGGTGTGGAGATCAGCTTTGTCCGCATCCCCGCCGGGACGTTTGTGATGGGGTCGCTCGACGGTTATCCCGATGAGAACCCAAGATCGGTCGTCACGATCGACAAGCCGTTCTGGATGAGCGAAACCGAGGTGACCAACGCCCAGTACGCCGTCTACGATCCGCAGCACGATACCCGCTACATCGAGGAACACGGCAAAGACCATATCGTCCCCGGCTACATCGCCAACCATCCGAATCAGCCGGTCGCCCGCGTCTCGTGGCTTGAGGCGGCCCGTTTCGCCGAATGGTTCTCGAACCAGAAGGGGGTCCGCGCCGTTCTTCCGAGCGAGGCGCAGTGGGAATGGGCCGCGCGCGCCGGCAGCGATACGAAGTTCTACTTCGGGACGTTCGAGACCGACTTCTCCCCCTTCGCGAACCTGGCCGACGCCGGCCGCCGGAAGCTCTACACGACCTGGGAAAGCGGCGCGACGATCCACCTGCGCCGCGACTGGCCCGACGGCGTCTTCCCGCTTCGCGACACCCGATTCACGGACAACTGGTTCACCGTCGACTATGTCGCTCAGTGCGCGCCGAACGCCTGGGGGCTCTACGATATGATCGGCAACGTCTCGGAGTGGACGCGCGACGATTATAAGAAGTACCCCTACGACGCGGCCAACGCGGCAAGCGGCAATGACACCGACCGGAAGACCGCCCGCGGCGGCTCCTGGGCCGATCGTCCGAAGGTGACCTCCTCGGCGGTCCGCTACGCGTATCTGCCTTGGCAGAAGGTTCACAACGTCGGAATCCGCCTGGTGATCGAAGATTAAAACAGCCGCCGGGCGCGTGAAAAAAGGCCGCTTAAAAAGCGGCCTTTTTTTTGTCCCCCGCGTATCGGGCACAGGCATTATGGCTTTCGGCACACGTAAAGATGGGCGATCGGCCCGAAGCCGGTGAAGTCGAGTATCTCCAGCCCCGCGTCTTTGATGATCCCGTCCATAATCCAGCGCAGCGTGCTCGATTCTTTCGCGATATGGCCGTACAGGTCGGCGAGCATCCGCTCGCCGACCTTCTCGGCGGTGTATGTCCGCTTCACGTACTCATCGAGCTGGCCTCCCCGGCAGTCGAAGACCACGTCGACCAGCAGAAAGACCCCGCCGGGGCGCAGGGCGCGCGCCAGGCGCGAAAGCGCCTCCGCCTTCCAGGCGTCGTTGATATGATGCAGCGCCAAAGAGCTGACGGCCGCCTCGAACGGCCGGGAGTCGTCGAACGACAGGAAACCGGCGTTCTCGAACCGGATATTGGTCAGCCCTTCTTTGTCCGCCGCGCTCTTGGCGTACCGGAGCATCGCGTCGGAGACATCGACCGCCAGGACGCTCCCCGTCCTGCGCGCCGCGGCGCGGGCCAGCGCCCCGGTTCCGGTGCCGATCTCCAAAAGCGACGCTTCCGGTCCCAGGGCGCCGTTTTCGCCCAGGATATCAAGCAGCCGTCGGTTCTCGCCGTCGACGTCCCGCACTTGCCGCATGCGCCGATCGTACTCGGCGGCGGCCGATTCCTCGTGGTACGCGGTCACCGCGGTAAAGACACGCTCGTCGAGCGTCCAGGGATATGTTTTTGGGGGGTGTTCGTTCACAAGTTCCTCACTCGTTTTTTAATGCTTATTCACTTCATCGGCGCGATGGGGCCTTTGTCCAGGGCGGGCGGCTCGGCGAAGACCGAATGTTCGTCGTTCCCCGTCATCTCCCGGTACCGCTGGTACGTGACATGCCGGGGGCCGCCCCCCTCCTGATCCTTTTTGCGCCACAGACCCCAGAGGAACAGTTCCTGATCGACCCCCGCGACATGCTCTTCCTCGGGCTGCCACCAGGTATTTTCGTCGATATCGAACTCCGCGATCCGGTCGCTGTGAAAGCGGGTCAG
>CADBTE010000092.1 GCA_902797455.1 uncultured Planctomycetota bacterium
CTACGCGACGACGATCGGTGCCGACGTTGACTCTCAGATGCAGACGTATACGTTCACCGAGTACCTCGAGCGGTACGTTCAAGAGGTAAAGCCCCAGTTTATCAGTTATGACAACTACATGGTGGAATACTCCGAGGATATGACCGATCAAGAGCGTGCCGACATCTACTGGCGCGATCTTCTGGAGGTTCGTCGTGTCGCGCAAAAGTATGGACTTCCCTGGTGGAACATTGTCAGTTCTTTAGCGATTCGTCCCCAGTCCTCCCCGCCCAATATGGCGCGCATGGCGCTGCAGGCCTATACTTCCCTGGCCGCCGGGGCCAATGGTTTGGGATGGTTCCTCTTTTTCTCGCCGGGGCAGCATATCTACGGCCCGATAAATATGTCTGACGAAAAGTCCCCCACTTTCCAAATGCAGCGCACCGTCAACGAGCAGACGGTGGTTTTGGGGAAGATTCTCAACCGCTTCCGTTCCACCAGTGTCTGGTTCAGCCAGCCGACAGACGAACTGCCGGGCAACCCCGGCGATCTGCTGCGCGGCGTGAACATCTCCTATCAGGAGGAGATCAAAGATAAGGCCGGCACCCCCTCGGTGATGGTCGGGGAATTTCGGGCCAAAGCGGGGACGCAAAAGGCCGTGATGCTGGTGAACCTCAGTTTCAGCCGGAGCATTACCGCTTCGCTCGATCTCAAGGAAGCCGCAGCGGTCCAGGTGGTCAATCCGGTAACCGGTACGGCCCACGCCCCGCGCCAGCGTGAGTGGATCCTCCCCGGTCATGGGCTGCTCTTCCTGATCGACTAGGCCTGACAGGCCGGGTCCCAGGCACGTTCCAAAGGCCGGGAAACATTTAGGCGGTGTTTTTGACACCGCCTTTTTTTATCGCGATTTCTCACGAAGTAAGTTTGATCACCACCGCGGCCAAGACGTAAAACAAAGCCAGAAGAAGCGTGTTCTTTGCCGCCTGTTCAAGGATCTTATTGAGCTGTTTCCCTTCAAAAATGGCGATCATCTTCCTCCAGGTCAGCAGGTGAATCACCAGCCAAAAGCCGGGGAAGGGGAGCAGCCAAAGCCACGTTTGCGGATCACCGCCGGCGAGGCAGCGGCAGCACAGCGCGAAGAACAGCGCCGAGAGCAGACCGATCACCAGGAAGAAATAGCGGCCGAACCTCTCGCCGAACAGGGCGATGAGGGTGAACTTTCGATTCTCGCGGTCCTGAACGCGATCGCGATAATTATTGGCGGTCAGCACCGTATCTGAGGCAAAGCCGAACGACAGTCCCGCCCAAAACGACGCCCAGCCAAGATGCCCCGTTTCGACGTAGTAGGTTCCGCCCACGGCGGCCAAACCGAAGAAAAGAACCACGGCGACATCCCCCAGACCGATATAGGCCAGGGGGTAGGGGCCCGCGCTGTAGAGAAAGACCGCCAGGGCACACACGGCGCCCAGCGCGATGAGTTTGGGGCCCCCATAGGCCACCAGCCCCAGACCAAAGCCGCAGGCGATGGCCAGCGAAACGCAGGCACCGATCAGCATTGCTTTGGGGGAAAGAATCCCAAGGGCGACCATACGATCGGGACCAAGCCGTCCTTCCCTGTCCGCCCCTTTTTTAAAGTCGGCCCAGTCGTTGGCCAGGTTCGCGGCGATCTGAGCGAAAACGGCGAAGATCAGCGCCAAGAGAAAGGGAACCGCGGCGAAGGATCCTTCGATCCAGGCCAGCGCGGAGGCGATTACTACCGGCGATGCCGATTCGGGGAGAGTTTTGGGGCGTGCCGCCAAAACCCATGGGACGAATTTCATAGGTCGTTATTTACGAAATCAGCGTTCCTGGCGGAAGGGCAATTCGACCGTGAACCTCGCGCCGCCCAGCGGTGAGTCGCTCACAACGATTTTTCCGTCATGTTCTTTGATAATTTTCGCGGAGACAGGCAGCCCCAGTCCGGTCCCGCCGCTTTTGCACCGAGTGAAGAAGGGGCGGAAGACGTCTTCACGATCCGTTTTGGGGATCCCCGGGCCGTTATCGTCAACGATGATTGAAACGATCCTTCTAACCGGATCAAAGTCGGAGCGGATTTCGACGCGGGCATTGCTCTTGTGATCGTCGTCAAAATCTTCCGGGTTCGGGGCTGGATTAGGGAGGGTCTGCTCCTGAGAGGGAGTATCGTCTAGTCCGGTCAGGAGATCCTCGGGGCGAAGCTCCACGACCGGCTGAGAGCTTTCCGGCGGAATCGGATTATTGGGGAGCAGCGCCGCGTCGAGCGCGTTGCCGGCGAGGTTCATCACGGCACGATGAATCTGCTCGGTATCGTAATAGAATTTCGGGATCATCTCGCGGGGGATGAATGTCACATCGACCCCCAGGTCCATCGCGCGGCCCTGGATGAGCTCGAAGACGTCGAGCAGCGTGTGATTGATATCGGCGCGTGAGAGAACAGGAACCCGTTCCCGGCTGAAGGTGAGCATATCGAGGATAAGATCCGAAATCTTGTTCTGATTCTTATCGACAACCCTCCATCCCTTCGAGACCATCTCTTCATCGTGGTTCGTCAATCCGCGCTCGATCAGATAACTTCCGCCGCGGATCCCCTGAAGGATATTTTTGATATGGTGGGATAAAACAGCGACGGTTTGTCCGATCGCCGCCAGCCGTTCGGCCTGAAGGGCGGCGATGTAGTTTTGTGTATCCTCGACCGCCAGGGCGGTCTGGTGCGCAATGGCGCAGACCAGTTTCAAGTGGTCTTTCGTCAGACGCAGCGTGCCGCTGTTTCCGTTGGCCGCGGCGGACTGCTGGTCATCGGGGGGAGAGACAATATCAAGATAGATCACGCCGATGGATCCGTAGCGGCCGATCATCGGAACACAGATCGCCTCGCGGACACCGGGGATGGAGACCCCCTGGCCATAGTCACGATCGTTCAGGAGGATTCCCTCTTTATTGGTGAGAACGTAGTCGCTGAACCGTTTGGAGATCGAGGTAATGCGGGGAAACTGTTTCGATTTTTGACGGCACACGCGCAGTTTAGTCTCGTGTGTCTCCGGATCGATCAGAAGGATGGAGGAACGGTCGATTTCGACCCATTCAATGATCAGCCCCAGGATGCGTTCCAGAAGCTCGCGAATATCGCGTACCTGTGAAACGGCCAGGGTCGTGCGGTAGATCATATTCAGGTGGGCATTGACCTCTTTGAACCACCCCGATTGATCGGTGTTCGTCTGGGCGGCGTCCCCCGCGGGGAGGGAGGGTTTCTCCCCGGCGGTGAAAAAATCGTCATTGCGGTAATGCTCGACGATTTGGGACTCTTCCGAAATATCTTTGAGGACGGGACTTAAGCAGATCGATGGGGCTTCGATGGCTTCGTCCTCGGTCTCGGTATAGCTCAGGAGGGTCTGTCCGATCTGGATATGGTCCCCTGCCTGGAGCACGAGACGCTCGATCTTTTGGGCGTTGACGAACGTCCCATTGAGACTCTCCAAGTCTGTGACAATGAGCTCCCCGTTTTCCATCTGAATCGAGGCATGGCGGCGCGAGGCCTCTTTGTCGTTGACCCGCAGCGCGCAGTCCGCCCCCCGGCCGATGATCACAAGGGATTTCCCGTCCCAGTCAAAACGAGTTCCGGTGTCGTTCCCTTTGATGATGGTAAAACGCTTCACGTTGTGGCCTTTTGAAAATATACCTTGTTAGGCAAGTACTACCGTCAAGTATACACTACCGATGAACCGGTGCCACCAGACTGTGAAGTGAAAAACTCCAGTGTCATCGTCAGCATCTCGGCGCTTAGGCCGACGGTCTTCCCCCGCCGGCAGGACAGCCCCAGCGTCCGGCACAGCGAGGCGGCCTCGATATCCAGGTCGAAGGCAGTCTCCATGTTCTCGAAGAAAAAACCGACCGGGATCACCAAAACATCCTTCACCGCGCCGGCGGCGATTTTTTCGATCGCTTCGGAGATGGCCGGTCCTGTCCATGGGCGCCCCGGGGAGCCGCTGGCGCTTTGAAAGACCAGCGCCCAGTCGCTGGGACACGATTGTTCAAGGCCGCCTGCCTCGCGCCGCTGCCCCAGGCCAACGCTCCGGGCGACCGAGGAGCACAAATCAAGTAAACTCTCCCGATACCCGGCCGAGCACGATTCCTCCTCGGGAAGAGCATGCGCCGAGAAGAGAACCACCGGATGACTGTTTTCCAGCAGCGCGTGCGCGCGGGCCTCCAAGACGGTATTGGCCACGGCCCGTCGAAACAGTTCCGCGCGGTAGAACGGTTCACTGAAGACAAACCTCCAGCGCGGCGTGATTCCCAGACGCTCGGCGATTTCGTTTTCGACCTTTTCGCGGACGCTTTCCACCGCCTGACGATATCGCATTTGGCAGGTTGGTCCCACGAAGGCGCTGGCCGAAAAGACCCGTATCTGCGTCTGTGACATGTCGCCGGCAAGATTTGCCCGGGCGATTTTTTCCGCTGTCGAGGCAAGCACCTCCTCCAGAAGGGGCGCGGCGAAAAGATTGGCCTGAAGAATCTCCGACCCGGGGGCGCGCCGGGACAGCTCCGGCCGAAGCGCGGCGATAAAAGCGCGTACCTGGGCATTGAGGGGGCTGATTCCCCCGAGCTGCCGGTAGCGCCGAACCACCGCCTCACGCCGCTGAGGGGGGATCGGTTTTCCGGCCAGGATACGATCGAGAAACGGCTCGATTTCATCGAGCGACTCCGGACCGCCATAACTGAGCACTATATCGAACGGTCCCATCACCTGATCTGCTTTCTTATGGGATAACGGCGTATTGGGGGAAGGGGTAATCTCCCTCGGGCGCTTTAGAAGGGGAATAATTTCGACTTCCCGAACGAATCGGCCAAATCAAGCTTCGCGGGGTCGAACCCGAGATGGGCGGCACCCTCGCTGGTGATCATTCTTCCGCGGCTGGTTCGCACGATCAGCTCTCGGCGCAGAAGGAACGGCTCTACCTCGTCGACGATCGTATCGGGAGCTATATTCATTGTGTGGGCGACCGAATCGACCCCCACCGGCCCGCCGTTAAAGACGCGGCAGATCGTCTCCATATAGCTGCGGTCCAGTTTATCGAGCCCGAGCGAATCGATCCCCTGCATCGCCAGCGCGTCGAGCGCCACCGTTGGCGTGATGGTCCCGTCGGCCTTGGCATCGGCAAAATCACGAACCCAGCGCAGGCGGTTATTCGCCAGGCGCGGCGTTCCGCGGCTGCGCAGGGCGATCTGCTCGGCGGCGGGGTCGTCGATCTCAACGCGGAGCTTTTCGGCGTTGCGCAGAACGATTTGGGTCAGTTCGTCGATCGAGTAGAAATCAAGGTGCTCACGCATCTGAAAACGATCGCGAAGCGGCGCCGAAATCAACCCGGTTCGCGTCGTGGCGCCGATCAAGGTGAACGGTTTCAGCGGGATATTGAGTGTTCGAGCGTTGATCCCCTCGCCATAGGTAAAGTCGATGCGAAAATCCTCCATCGCCGGGTAGAGGAATTCCTCCACCGTCTTTTGCATCCGGTGGATTTCGTCGACAAACAGAACCGACCTTTCCTCGGCGTTGGTCAGGTAGGGGATAATATCTTTGGGGGCCTTTAAGGTCGCGCCGTTGGCGACCTGCATCTGGACATCCAGCTCATTCGGGATACAGGTCGCGAAGGTGGTCTTTCCAAGTCCCGGAGGGCCGTCGAAGAGGATATGGCCGAGTGGTTCGTTTCGTTTGCGGGCGGCCTGGATCGCGATCATAATCCGTTCATAGACATCCCTCTGGCCGATCATTTCCGACATCCGTTTTGGGCGCAGAATGATATCTTCCTCACGGGTATTGATCCCAAAGCGGTCGGAATATTCCTCTCTTGCCGGGGCATCGCCGGAGCTTTCCCGGCCGGACGTCTCGCCGTCAAAGCGATCGTCACCATCGAAATTGTCGTTTTTCGGTGATATGATCGGTTTTCTCGTCATCGTGAACTTTCCGCGCGGGATTTATTTTTTCGACTTTTTATCGTAATCGTAAACAGCGACAATCAACTCATTGAAATCTTTGAATTTCTTTTTGCTGCTTTTGAGCACCTCGTCAATCTTGCGGCGGGCATCGGTCTCGCTGTGCCCCAGCCCGACGAGCATATTGAACGCCTCGGTGACGCAGTCGACCGACTGCCCCTCCCCCTGACCGGGGACGGTATGGTCGACCAAAAGGGCGAACTTGGGGACCTTTCGCCGAAGTTTGGCGATGATCCGTTCGGCCGTCGCCCCTCCCAACCCGGGGAGCCCGGCGAGGAACTTGACATTCTGCTCCTCAATCGCCGAGGCGATTTCGGCGACGGGACGAACCATCGCGCGGAGTGCCTTTTTCGTACCGAGCCCATCGACGCTGCAAAGCAGCTCGTAGAAATCACGCTCGGCCTCGGCCTTAAAACCGACCAGGCGCGGAATCAGTCTTCCCCCGCTGGTCGGATTTCCATCGATGTAGTCGATGGTATACAGCGTGACCTCTTTGTTCAGCTCGCTCTGAAGCTTCAGCCGGGAATACTCCGAGATCTGAACCTCATATTCGAAAGGGCCGCTGGCCACCGACGCGCAGGTCTGGGAAAGGGCGGTCAATCGTCCGGTGATTTTATTGATCATAGCTCATTCCTCCATACCTTGAGTTATTGTAGCGGAGAAATCGACATTTCTAAAGGCGTCTTTGGCAAGGGAATCTCCGGATGGAGAAGCCGAAAAAACCGCTCGGCCGTCAGCGCGATCCGCGGCCCCGGGATCGCGGCGTAGTCGTCGGTGATGACATAAACCTTCTCCTCGGCGACCGCCGGAAGAAAGGCAGCGAGTTTCTTCCAATCGTCGATCGAACCGGCCGCGCGGCTGGCGAACGACAGGTCAATGATGATATCGGGCCGCAGCCGCAGCAAGATTTCGATCGTGACGGTCGGGAAGGCGGCCGGCGACGA
>CADBTE010000093.1 GCA_902797455.1 uncultured Planctomycetota bacterium
GAGATGATGTGCGGGACAAAGACCGGTCCAAGCCATGCCCACAGCGCATAGCCGATGAACCAGCCAAAAAGCGCGCCGGCGGCCGAGAAAACAGCGCTGATCAGCGCGTAAAAGAAGGATCGCTTCGGCCGTTCGATCGACAGGGCAATCTGGAGGACATCGGGGGGGATCGGGAAAAAAGAGCTCTCGGCGAAAGCCAGGACGCACAGGGCGACCGAACCGAAAGGGTGATTGGCCCATGACAACACCCAATCGTAGAGCCGCCGCAGGGGATTGCGGCTTTTCTTGACGGTTTGCTCTTGCTGGGGATCCTGGGGCTCGGTCATAGAGGGCTTTCCTAAAGGGTACGGCGGTTCGCCTGAAATACCTGATTACAGCCGGGGGGGGCCGGCGTTTTTGATAACCTGGATGATGTCACTGTCGAGGTCTTCGTACTTGGCGAAGTTTTCGTGGAAGAGCTTGGCCAAGCCGCGCGCGGTTTTCTCGTAATCGGCCTTATCACTCCAGGCGTTCGAGGGGAGCAGAACCTCGCTGGGAACGCCCTGGCAGTGCTTCGGGACATGGAGTCCGAAGATCGGATCGGTGACACACTCCGCGCCGGCCAGTTCACCGCTGTGGATACCGTCGACGATAGCGCGGGTATGCTTGATCGACAGCCGACTGCCGACGCCGTATTTACCCCCCGCCCATCCTGTGTTGACCAGCCAGGCACGCGAGTCGTACTTTTGCATATTATCGGCCAGCAGTTTGGCGTAGACCGCGGGGTGCCAGACCAGGAACGCCGCGCCGAAGCAGGCCGAGAAGGTTGCCTGCGGCTCGATGATACCGACCTCGGTGCCGGCTACCTTGGCGGTGTATCCGCTGATGAACAGATACATCGCCTGTTCCGGGGTCAGACGGCTGACCGGGGGGAGGACACCGAAGGCGTCACATGTCAGGAGGACGATATTTTTGGGATGCCCCCCCATACACGGCTTTTTGATGTTGCGGATATACTCGATCGGGTAGGAAGCCCGGGTGTTTTCGGTCAGAGAGGAGTCTCCGAAGTCGACCAGACGTGACTTATCGTCGTAGACGACATTTTCCAGAACCGTTCCAAAGCGGATCGCCTCGAAAATCTCCGGTTCGCTTTCGGCCGACAGATTGATGCACTTCGCGTAACAGCCCCCCTCGATATTGACGATCCCATGATCGGTCCAGTAGTGTTCGTCATCACCGATGAGCTTGCGGTTCGGTTCGGTCGAAAGAGTGGTTTTACCGGTCCCCGACAGACCGAAAAAGAGGGAGACATCGCCGTCGCGCCCCTCATTGGCCGAGCAGTGCATCGAGAGGATGCCCCGTTTCGGCATCAGGTAGTTCATGATGGTGAAGATACCCTTTTTCATCTCGCCGGCGTACTGCGTTCCGAGGATGACAAACTCGCCCCGTTCGAAGCTCAGCGAGACGCTGGTGGTCGAGGTGACCGCCTTGACCGACGGGTCGGCGGGGAACTGCCCGGCGTTGAAGATGACGTAGTCGGGCTTGCCGAAATCCATCAATTCTTCGGGGGTGGGACGCACGAGCATATTCGACATGAACAGAGCGTGGTAGGCCCGGGCGCAGACGATCCGTACCTTGATCCGATTGGCCTTGTCCCAGCCGGCGAAAGCGTCGATCACGTAGAGCAGATCGCGCGTATTGAGGTAGTCGATGGCCCGCCGGCGGTTATACAGGAATGATTCTTCGGAGATGGGCGAGTTGACCGGTCCCCACCAGATATCCTTTTCGCTCGCGGGGTTAACGACGATGCGTTTGTCTTTTGGGGAACGACCCGTTTTAGCGCCGGAGCTGTTGATCAGTGCCCCGGCGGAGGTGATGGCAGCCTTCTCACGCAAGATGGCGTCTTCGTACAACTGAGCCGGAGACGGATTGCGATGAATACGGCTGACGGAAATTCCGTAACTCGAAAGGTCCATTTCTCTGCGCATCGCCTATAGGATCTCCCTCACGAAAAACATCCCTTTCCCCAGAGGCGCCTTATGGCTTAAGCTTGATTACTGGGGAACATTTTTATCCAATTAACCCTCAAGTATATCGGGGAAACGCGTTTTTTCCAGTCCCCCTGGGCTTCTCGCACGGGGGGAGGAACTCGGGCAATACCCTTTCTCGATTGGCGCTCGGATATATAATGGGGAAAGGCCTTGTCGTGCCGAGACGAACGGCGGCAAGACCTGTTTGGCAGCTTTGTATCAAGTCCAAAAAGAAAGTTGGAGACTAATGGCCTACGAAGTTACACTGATCACCGGTGATGGGGTTGGTCCGGAGCTGGCCGCGGCGGCGCGGCAGTGCGTCGACGCGACCGGTGTGGCGATTGATTGGGACGTTCAGGAAGCGGGGATCGACGTGATGGAGAAGACCGGCAATCCCCTTCCGCCCGCGGTGATGGAGAGTGTTCGTCGGACCCGCTGCGCGTTAAAGGCGCCGATCACCACGCCTGTGGGAAAGGGGTTCCGGAGCATCAATGTCCACCTGCGCCAGGAACTCGACCTGTTCGCCTGTGTCCGTCCATGCAAGTACTATCCGGGGGTTCGAACCTTTTTCAGTTCTGTCCCGGTCGACCTGGTCATCTTCCGCGAGAACACCGAAGATCTCTACGCGGGGATCGAGTTCGCTAAGGGACAGGAGAACACCGCGCAGGTTTGGGAGGCGATCAACCGGCTGAACGACGGCAAAAAGATTCAGACGCTCCCCGAAGAGACGGGGATCTCGATCAAGCCGATCAGCGTCTCCCGCACCGAGCAGCTTCTGGTTGCGGCGTTTGAGTACGCCAAGAGCCATCACCGCAGGAAGGTAACAGCGGTTCACAAGGCGAATATCATGAAATATACCGACGGGCTTTTCCTCGAGACCTCGCGCCGGGTGGCCGAGCGGTATCCCGAGATCGAGTTCGAGGATCGGATCGTCGACAACATGTGCATGCAGCTGGTTCAAAAGCCGGAGCTGTACGACATCGTCGCCCTGCCGAACCTATACGGCGATATCCTCAGCGACCTGGCCGCCGGTCTGGTGGGGGGGCTCGGTGTGGCGCCCGGCGCCAACATCGGTCACAACGCGGCGGTCTTCGAGGCGACCCACGGCAGCGCGCCGAAGTACAAAGGGCTGAACAAGGTCAACCCGACGGCGCTGATCCTCTCGGGGATGCTGATGCTCCGTTACTTAAAAGAGTTCGACGCCGCCGATCGCCTTGAAAAGGCCGTCGCCGCGGTGATCAAAGAGGGGAAAGACGTCACCTACGATATGAAGGCCGATCGGAACGATCCGACGGCGGTCGGGACGCGGGAGATGGCCGACGCGATCTGCGCGAAGCTCTAAAATCCCCAAGCGGCGATAAAGACGGGCATAAAGAAAAGACCGGGCGAAAACGCCCGGTCTTTTCTTCAAGGAGAATCAGCGCTCCGCGCCCCGGGAGCGGCTTATGCCTTTTCCTCGTTCTCATCGGACTGTTTTTCAGACCCTTCTTCTTTTCCGGTTACATCGATAACCGGACCGGCAAAGGCGTCGAACATCGCCAGGATATTGAGCAGCCCCGCCACCGCGACATAAATGGTCCCGAGATCGAACCACCCGCCGAGGGTCAAAACCAGATCGTCGAAGGTGGGGTTTTTGAGCTGGGGATTGGTCACGGAGGCGGTGTAGACCGTCCCCAGATTGGCGCGTGTCGGCGGGGCGAAGGCACCGTTGAAAAGCAGCGGCTTGCCGCTGTTAAAGCGCGAGGTCTGCAGACAGGCGGGGATTGCGGCGATCCCGCAGGCCGCCTGGGGGATGAAGTACAAACGTCCGGCGGCTAATTTCTGGATGCCCCTTCCCGCGTCGGAGGGGAAATCACAGTAGACGCACGACGCCCAGCGCGGGGGACCCTGTTCTCCGTTGGGGAGGGTGGGGTAGTAAGTTCCCGCCCGAATGCCGAGGATCAAGAGCAGAAGAATCGGCACCCCGAAGAAAACGGCCTTGGCGGTTCTTCCCTGATAGAGATGCCCCAGGCCGGGAATCAGCCAAGCCAGCAACAGTGCCAGGTAACGGTTCTTCAGGTCGATGGTCTGAACTTCTTCCTTGGCGGCGGCATTTTCACTGTCGGCACCGCTCTTGGCGGATGTTTGGGCGGAAGAGCCGGAAGAAGAACCTGAGGAAGGGGGGACCATATCGTTTTTCACAGCGAGGTTTCCTTGACCTGAGGAGGGAAGGTAAACAACAAAACAAACGCGGGCAAGAGGATCTCCCGATGCCCGCGCGGCTTATCTTGCAGCCAGGAAGCTCAAGGGTGAGCTTTTTGAGTTCTTCACCGGACGCTTACTTGCCGAGAGCCTTGCGGACCTCTTCCAGGTGACCGGCGCTGCCGAGCATTTCGTTCTTGTGGATGATGTACTCGGCGTAGGCGGGCATGAAAATCTTGCCCGGTTCGCGGAGGTCGAACTTTTCGGGATGGTCGCGGAAGAACTCGCGGTGGATGGCGCACCAGACCAGACGGCCGTCGGTGTCGATATTGATCTTCGTCACACCAAGCTTGGCGGCCGGGAGATACTGCTTCTCATCGACGCCGCTGGCGTTCTTCATCGCGCCGCCGGCGTTGTTGATTCTCTGGACCCACTCCTGCGGAACCGAGGAGCTGCCGTGCATCACCAGCGGGAAGTTCGGCTTGACGGCGTTGACGGCCGCTTGGATCTTCTCCAGGACGTTGAAGTGAAGCCCCTGCTTCCCCGAGAACTTGAAGGCGCCATGGCTGGTTCCGATGGCGACGGCCAGAGAGTCGACGCCGGTCTTCTCGATGAATTCGGCGGCCTGGTCCGGGTCGGTCAGCTTGACGCTTCCGACGACGTCTTCCTCAACACCGCCGAGCTGGCCGAGCTCGGCTTCGACGACGATACCTTTGTCGTGGGCACGGTCGACGACCCGCTTGGTGATCTCGACGTTCTTGGCGAACTCCTCGTGCGAGGCGTCGACCATCACGGAGGAATAGAAGCCGCTGTCGATGCAGTCGTAGCAGGCCTCTTCGGTACCGTGGTCAAGGTGAACGGCGAAGATGGCTTCGGGGAAGATGACGTCGGCGTTGCGGATCATCCCCTCGAGGAAGCGCTTGTCGGTGTAGGAGCGGGCGCCGCGGGAGATCTGGATGATGAACGGAGCGCTCTTGGCGTCATCGTTAGGATCCTCGTTCTTGGCGGACTTGCCAAGATTCCCCCGGAAAAGACCGACAATCTGCTCCAGGTTGTTGATATTGTACGCGCCGATGGCATACTTGCCGTAGGCCTGCTTGAAAAGCTCTTTTGTCGTAACGATCATGGATCAAATCTCCCTTGTCGCGGAATTATTTGGGAAAGCCGTCTCGGACCGCGCGGGGCGGCGCATGAGACGGCTAGAGACCTCCAACGGCTCTAGCGGGCGTGAGGCCCTTGGCGGCGCTCGCCAAGAGCAAAAAACACCCAGCTGTTATTATACCAAATTCCCCTTGGGATACCAGATGGGGGAACGGCACGCGGACTAAGTCGGGTTCTTCGTCCACTGGCATCCGTAGACCGGCAGGTTGTGCAGACGGGTTCGGCGCTCAAAATGGGTCGAGAAGTGGTCCATAATTGTCTGGAGCGAGTCTTCGTTTTTCCGGGGAGGGGCATTGGCCGGAGGGTTGTCATCGCCGCGCTCGACCAGCCTGGGGGCCTCTTCTTCGCCGGAGGGCTCTTCGTTGGGGAGAATCGGGTTTTCGATCTGCAAGGGGCCCGAAAGGCCGGTCTCGGTCTTTACCAGATCGAGGGTCGAGAGGTAATACTCGCGTACGTCGGTCCGAAAATAGAGTGTTCCGCCGTCGGCCAGGCGGTCTTCAATGAGTTTGAGCACATCGGCGCGGAGGATACGGCGCTTTCGATGCGATTTTTTCCACCAGGGATCGGGGAAATAGACATGGACGGCCCGAAGCGACCGGCTCGGTATCCACCGCTGGAGGAGCGTCGCCGCGTCGGAATTGATCATCACCGCGTTTTTGACCCCTCCTTTGGCTAAAGAAGCGGCGGAGATGAGGGCGTAGCGATAGGCGATCTCGACTCCGATGAAACCGTTTTCGGGGCGTGTCGGGGCGGTCTTCCTTAAGAAAAGCCCCTTGCCCGAACCGATCTCCAGTTCCAGCGCACAGGGGCGGCCGAAGAGCCTCTCGGGGCTGATCGGTTCGGTGATTTGCTCGGGAGTAATCAGCAGACCGGTTAAGTCGAGCTGACCTCGAATCTTTTCGAAGGAGGAACGGCCCATGACCTGTCTTACTCCAGATACTTTTTCTGGAGCGGGAACCCCTTGATGATCCCTTCGGCGACGATGTTGTCGCCGACGATCGCCATGAACTGGGCGGTGATGAGAATACGGCGCATTTTGAGGAACTTGGCCTGAACCACCAGCGTGTCGCCCGGCCGGACGATTCCCCGGAACTTCACCTCGTCCATTCCGGCGAACCCCATCATTTCGTCTCCCATGATGTGAAAACGGCCGACATAATAGCTGGCCAGCTGAGCCGCGGACTCACAGAGGATGACCCCGGGCAGGAGAGGAGCGCCCGGCATGTGGCCGCGAACCCAGAACTCATTGTCGGTCAAATACTTGCAGCCGACAGCGGCCTGCGCCTGATCGTCGGCGTAGAGGATCGCCGAGAGCTGTTCCATCTCGAAGCGCTGTGGATTGCAGCGGCGAATCTCCTCGATATCGGCGATCGGTGAGGAGATGTCGTAGAGGTCGGGCGAAACGAGAAAATCTTTTTTGACCATGCCGGAACCATTCCTTTGAAAACCAAGGCGGACACACTCTAAAGAAGGGAATGATCCAGCCACCTCTAAAGCGCGTCCGCCTTGAATGATTTTTGCGAGGGAAGACCCCGCAAGGAACTTGCGATGGCCGCCGCGAACCTTGAGGGCGGCCGCCGGTTCGATTGCGGCGGTTTTTCAGGTCTTGATCATCTTCCTCTTACCCTTGCGGGCCTTCGCGTTAGCGGGACGCTTGCCATGATTGGCTTTCTTCAGCTCTCTTCCAGGTTTCGACATGGGGGTACCCTCCTCGTTAAGTAGGGATATTCTTCGAGACACCCGCCGCTTGGAAAGGCGGCGTACTGCCGCAGAAACGGCAGGGTGTCCAACTTACACGTTAATGCTTGGGGAGTATTTTATCAAAGCCGTACAAAAGGGGGAGGGGGGCAGGAGGGGAGGAAAAAGACGGCCGATTACAATATCGACCAAAGGGGATATAATCTCTATAAAATAAGATTCATGACTGCGCGCGTGGGATGGGATATCCCCGGCGTGAGGGTAAACGACATTTTTGCAGGAAAGGTTTTCCCAATGAGATCGGATTTAGTGAAGAAGGGTGATAATCGCGCTCCGCACCGAAGTCTGCTTCGTGCCTGTGGCCTCAGCGAAGAGGATATGAAAAAACCGTTCATCGCGATTGTCGGAAGTCACGTCGATATTATCCCCGGCCACGTTCACCTCAACCAGGTCAACGAACTGGTCAAAGAGGCGGTTCGCGAGGCCGGCGGTGTTCCCTTTGTCTTCAACACGATCGGAATCTGCGATGGGATCGCGATGGGACACGACGGGATGAAATACTCCCTGGCCAGCCGTGAGATTATCGCCGACGCGGTCGAGTCGATGATCGCCGCCCATAAGTTCGACGGAATGATCTGCATCCCGAACTGCGACAAGATCGTCCCCGGCATGCTGATGGCGGCGGTCCGCTGCAATATCCCGACAATCTTCGCCAGCGGCGGTCCGATGGAAGCCGGCCGCGGCGAGGACGGAAAGCCGCTGGATCTGATCTCGACCTTTGCCGCCGGTGCCGCCCGCGGGAACGGTCAGATCACCGAAGAGGAACTGCACAAGATCGAAGAGAAGAGCTGTCCGACCTGCGGTTCCTGCTCGGGGATGTTCACCGCCAACAGCATGAACTGCCTCTGCGAGGCGATCGGGATCGCGCTGCCGACCAACGGGACGCTTCTGGCGACCAGTCAGCTTCGCGCCGATCTCTACAAAGCCGCCGCCAAGCGAATCGTCGAGATGGTCCAGCTGCAGGAAGCCCGTGATAAGTGCAAATCGAACGATGGCCTTGCGATTCTGCCGCGCGACATCATCACCCGCGAGTCGATCGATAACGCGATGATCCTCGATATGGCGATGGGGGGAAGCACTAACACGATTCTTCACCTTCTGGCGATTGCCTCCGAGGCCGAACTCGGTTACGATCTGAACCGGTTCAACGAGCTGTCCGACCTGGTCCCGACGATCTGCAAGGTCTCCCCCAGCTGCGACTACCATATCGAGAACGTCCACAACGCCGGCGGCATCCACACGATTCTCGGCGAGCTGCGCCGCGGCAAGCCGGGGCTGCTCCACCTGAACGTCCCGACGGTGACCGGCAAGACGCTGGAGCAGAATATCGACGACTTCGATCTTCGTTCGGGGAAGACGACCGCCCTGGCCAAAAAACTCTACGCCGCGGTCCCCGGCGGGAAAAGAACGAACCGCGGCATGGGGGTTCCGGCCACCTGCGACAACGTCGAGGATCTGCCGCTGGCCTTCGATCCGAAGCATTGCATTCGTTCGTGCGATAATCCCTACAGCCAGACCGGCGGTCTGGCGATTCTCTTCGGGAACCTGGCTCCCAAGGGGGCGGTGGTTAAGTCGGCGGGTGTCCTCCCCAACATGATGAAACACTCCGGCCCGGCCGTTGTTTTCGAGTCGGAGCCCGAGGCGTACGACGGGATCGTCTCCGGCAAGGTCAGGGCCGGCGACGTGGTTGTCATCCGCTACGAGGGACCGAAGGGGGGCCCGGGCATGCAGGAGATGCTCGCCCCAACCGCCGCGATCAAGGGGGTTAAGCTCGATGACTCGGTGGCGCTGATCACCGACGGGCGTTTCTCCGGCGGCACGGCCGGCGCCTGCATCGGCCATATCAGCCCCGAGGCCGCCGCGGCCGGTCCGATCGCCTTTGTTCAGCCGGGGGATATCATCGAGATCGACATCCCCGCGCGGACGCTCAACGTCAAGCTTTCGGACGAGGAACTGGCCCGCCGAAAGGAGGGGTTCGTTCCGCCGAAGCCCCGCTATACCAAGGGCTACCTGGCGAAGTACACCAAACTGGCGACCAGCGCCGACACCGGCGGGGTTCTTCGCTGGGAGTAGTACCGCTTCGTTGTTCAACGCGAGCTCTTGTTAGATGACGCCGAGTATTATCTTAGCCAGCCAGTCCCCGCGCCGCCGTCAGCTTTTGACCGACGCGGGGTATTTCTTTACGGTGGCCGCCCCTCCCCCGGGGAGCGAGCCGGAGTGCCTTCCCGGCGAACCGCCCGAGGCGTTTGTGCGGCGCTGCGCCGAGCAGAAGGGGGAAAGTGTCCGCCGCAGGCCGGATGTTCTGCCCGACGGCGCCGATCGTGATCGCGGCTGGGTGATTGTCGCCTGCGACACCATCGCCGTGTGTGACGGCAGAATCTTGGGGAAACCGAGCGATCGGGCCGAAGCCCGAGCCATGCTCACGGCACTGAGCGGTTCCCCCCACGAGGTCCTCTCGGGGCTTTATCTTTGCACTCCCGACTGGGTGCGGCCGGCCCGGCGGCGGTCGCTGCTGGCGCGCACGACTTTGCTGATGGAGCCCTTAAGCGAGGGAATGCTCCGGGAGTATCTCGACTCCGGACTGTGGGAGGGGAAGGCAGGGGCGTTCGGTTACCAGGACGGGAACGACTGGGTTCATATTGTCGAGGGGAGCGCGTCGAACGTCGTCGGCCTTCCGATGGAACTGCTGGCCGAGGCGCTGCCCC
Organism: uncultured Planctomycetota bacterium; assembly: GCA_902797455.1. Classification (GTDB taxonomy): domain Bacteria; phylum Planctomycetota; class Planctomycetia; order Pirellulales; family Thermoguttaceae; genus RUG695. Next base: position 9,815 of record CADBTE010000093.1, read on the forward strand.
AGTTCGCCTAAAGATGTCTCCCACGCGCGTTCTTGACGGTGGTTCCCAGGCGATTACAATTTTTTCTTGAATAATAAAGGGTTCTTCCCGACATCGGTTTGAGGGCGTTATGCTCGGTGGGATAAACGCGGTCTGTTTCGTGGCCAGCTACGCGCTGGCGCTGATCTTGGCGGTGATCTGCCTGTTCACCCGCCGAAATCTATGGCGGGTCTTCGCGCTGGTCGTTTTGGCGGCGGGGGTCGCGGCGCAGACGCTTTTCCTCTACCACCACTATTTTTCCCGAGGCGATCAGTTCATCGACAGTGCCGCCGGCTGGTTCGCGCTGCTGGCCTGGGGGCTGGCGCTGTGCGCCCTGTGGCTGAGCATCACCCTCCCCAAGAGCGTGTATATGCTCTTTCTCCTGCCGGCGTCGATGGCGTCCATCTTTATCGGCGCGGGAATGAGTGATTCGGCGGTTTCGCCCGATACGGCGGCGCGTACCCTGCGGCTGATCCATATCACGGCGCTTTCCGGCTCGGCGCTTTTGCTCTTTGTCGGCCTGATCACCGGATTGATGTACATCGCGCAGCAGCGCCGGCTGCGTCGTCCCAAGCAAAACCGCCTGCTTCCGTTCCCCCCTCTAGAGCGGCTGGGGCGAATGCTCAACCGCTCCACGACGTTCGCCTCCGGGCTGCTGGGGATCGGTATCGTCGCGGGGTATTTGATGAACTATCTTCGCGGCGCCGATGCCGCCGTTCCGATGACGGACCTGCTGGTCTTGGGCGCCAGCGCCCTGTTCATCCTTTTGACAGCGGCCCTGGTGATCGCGCGAACGAATCGAAGCCGATCGGTTCGGCGGGTCGCTATTGGGACTATTCTCGGCGCGCTGATTTTAGCCGTTATTCTGATGGCCGCCGCCTGGAATCATAGCGCGCATTGGCACCCCAAGGCGGAAGACGGCGTCTCCTCGAGTGAAGGGGGGATGCCGTGAAATTCGCGCTTTGGGGGCTCAATCACCAAAACGCCCCGGTCGATCTGCGTGAGCGCCTGGCGTTCGACCCCTCGGGTGTCGAGCGATTCCTGGATAACTGGCCGGGCCGTTTCCCCGACACCGAAGCGGTCTTGGTCTCGACCTGCAATCGGACCGAGCTGTATCTCGGTTCCCCGGGCGATACGCTCCCCGATCCGGGGGATATTTTCGACTACATCGCCGCCGAAAAGGGGGACGCGGCTCTCTCGGGCGATCTTCCTCAGGCACTGGTTTACGCCGAAGGCGCCGAGGCGGCGGAGCATCTGTTCGCGGTCGCCTCGAGCTTAGAGAGTATGGTATTGGGGGAACCTCAGATTCTCTCCCAAATCAAAGACTCCTACCTAAATGCCGCCGAGCACCAGACCACCGGCGTGGTGACGCACAGCGCTTTCCAGCGATGCCTGGCGGCCGCTAAACGGGTGGCGGTTCAGACGGGGCTTTTCCGTCACCGCGTCAGTATCCCGTCGGTAGCGGTGAGTGACTTCGCGCTGGAACTGTTCGACTCTCTGGCCGATAAGACGACCCTGGTCCTGGGTGCCGGTGAAATGGCGGCCGAGACCCTTCGCTATTTGGCGGACGGCGGCGTCAAAAAGATTGTGGTCGCCAACCGAACCCGTTCCCGCGCCGAGGAACTGGCTGGGGATTTCGGCGCGGAGGTGATCGATTGGGAAGACCGCTTCGCCGCGCTGGATCGCGCCGATCTAGTGGTTGCCGCCTGCGCGGTGACCGAACCGATTCTCTCCCGCGCCGATATTCAGACGCGGCTGGCGGCGCGCCGGGGCCGTCCCCTCTTTTTGCTGGATTTGGCCGTCCCGCGGAATTTCGATGCCGCTATCGCCCAGCTGGAGAACGTCTACGTTTACTGTCTGGACGACTTGAACGCCGCCTGTGAGCGAAACCGCAAAAGCCGAAGCGCCGAGCTGCCGAAGGCCAAAAAAATCGTCCACGCCGAGGCGGTCGATTTTTGGCGTGACCTGCGCCTGCGCGAAAGCAGCGATCTGATCAGCCGGCTTCGGACCCAGTGGCACGAGACGAAGGAGTCGGAACTGACAAGACTCTTCAATAAATGCCAAGACTTAAGCGAGCAGCAGCGCCAAGAGATTCAGATTGCCTTCGGCCGATTCGTGAACAAGGCGCTTCACGCGCCGATCGCCTCGCTGCGCGACGAGATCGATACCCGCCCCAGCACGCTGCTGGAGGCCTTTGTCCGGCTTTTCCGCCTGAAGTAATGGCGATGGGAATCGGCGATTAGCTTCCCCTTTAGCCGCTTTGGGGTAAAATCGTCCTTTTGATTCTAACCGAATCTGCCCGCAGTAAAGCAATCTCAGCAAGAAAGGTGAACGATGCGCGTTTTATCGGGGATTCAACCGACCGGCCGATTCCACTGGGGGAATTATTTCGGCGCGATCGCCCAGTATATCTCGATGCAGGGAGATCCGAACAACGCCTTTTATTTTGTCGCCGATCTCCATGCCCTGACGACCGTTCGCGACGCGCAGCGTCTCCGCAAAAATGTCCTTGACGCGGCGCTTGATCTGCTCGGTCTGGGCCTGGATCCGGCCAAGGCGACCTTATTCGTTCAGTCCGAAATTCCTCAGGTCCCGCAGCTGACTTGGCTTCTGATGACCGTCTGCCCGATGGGGCTTTTGGAACGCTGCCACGCTTATAAAGAGAAAAAGGCACGCGGTCTGACCGCCGATGTCGGTCTGTTCGGTTATCCGGTGCTGATGGCGGCCGATATCCTGATTTACGACTCGGATGTCGTCCCTGTCGGGGAAGACCAGATGCAGCATATCGAGGTGGCCCGTGATCTGGCCGGAAGTTTCAATCACCTCTTTGGCGAGACTTTCCGTCTTCCCAAGGGGTCGATCCTCGACGGCTCGGCGAAGGTTCCCGGCTTGGACGGCGAGAAGATGTCGAAGAGCTACGGCAATACCGTCGAGTGCTTCGAGGACCTGAAGGCCCAGCGCAAAAAAATCATGCGCATCGCGACCGACTCCCGTCCGATGGATCAGCCGAAGGATCCGCAGACCGATAATCTCTTCCATCTCTACGCCAACTTCGCCAATGCTGAAGACCTCGCCGAGATGGACGCTCTGTACCGCCGAGGCGGGTTCGGTTACGGTGAGGTGAAAAAGAAGCTCGCCGATGCCGCCGAAGCGTTCTTCGCCCCGGCGCGGGAGCGCCGCGCCGACTACGAGGCCCACCTCGATACGGTCCGCGATATCCTCCGCGAAGGGGCCAAACGGGCCAGCGACAAGGCCGAAGAGGTCCTCCAGCGCGCGCAGCTGGCCTGCGGCATCAGATAACGATCCGTCGGTGGAAGTGAAAATACCTTAGGGAGAAATATCATGTCCGAAAAAATCGCGATCGCCATTTCCGGGGCGGCCGGCCGTATGGGGCGCCGCCTCATCGCTTTGGGATCGGCCGAGGGTAATTTAAAAATCGCCGCCGCGTGGGACACCCCCTCTCACCCGGATTTTGGCGCCGACAGCGGCCAGCTTGCCGGGGTCGGTTCCAACGGGGTGCCGATTCGTTCGATTACCGACGACCAGACACCGGTTGATGTGATCATCGACTTCTCGACCCCCGCGGCGACCGATGAACTCATTGCCCAAGCGCTCAAGCGCCGTTCGGCGCTGGTTTACGCCACTACCGGCGCCGCCGCCGAGCAGATGGAAGCGCTGCGTCAGGCGGCCAAGACGATTCCCGTGCTTTGGTCCCCGAGTATGAGCATGACCGTCAATTTGACGATGCTTCTGGCGCAGACCGCCGCCCGGGCCCTGGCCGATAAGGACGCCGACGTGGAGATCATCGAGAAACATCACCGTTTCAAAGCCGACGCCCCCAGCGGGACGGCGTTGAAGTTCGGCCGGCTGATCGCCGAGGAGATGGGGATCGACGGCGCTGTTTTCGGCCGCGAGGGGAAGACCGGAGCGCGTCCGCACAACCAGATCGGTTATCACGCTGTGCGAATCGGCGATAATCCCGGGGAACATACGATTCTCTTCGGGCTTTTGGGGGAGACAATCGAGCTGACGGTCAAGGCGACTAACCGCGACGCGTACGCTGTCGGCGCGCTGCGCTGCGCCGAGTTCCTCGCGGGAAAGCCCGCTGGGGAGATCTACACGATGAACGACGTGCTGAACCTGTGACAGAAACACCGTGTTTCTTGCTCTAAAGTCACAATATCCACAAACTCCCGCGCCCCCGAGCGAGGGAGTTTTTTATTTCCAACGGTTTCGCCTTATCGTGTTTTTTTGTTTGTCGGATACAGCTGGGATAATCGTTAAAACCAAAAGACCCGCCAAATCTGGTTAAAAAGGGGGCTCGTTCGAGGAGCTTTGGGGTGAGAGCCGATTCCTATAGCGAGGAGGCGCCCTTCGATAGAAAGGGGGCATCGCTTCCTGACGACTAAAAAATCCCCGCCGCCTCACAGGCGGCCATCGTTCCGAATTCGAGAAGGTTCCACCCCTTGAGCAGCTCAAGCGATAAGCACGATTCATCGGGAGTCTTATCTCCTCTTGAGATCTACCTGCGCGAGATCAACAACACTCCCCTTTTGTCTTCCAGCGAGGAGACTCGTCTGGCGATTGAGATAGGACAGGGATCTCAGGAGGCGCGCGATCAAATGATCCGTGCCAATTTGCGCCTGGTAGTGAATATCGCCCGCGGATACAGCGGGAAGGGGCTCAGTCTTCAGGATCTGATCGAAGAAGGGAATCTCGGTCTGCTGCGGGCCGTCGAGGGATTTGATCCATCGATCGGAACTCGTTTTTCGACTTACGCCAGTTACTGGATCAAGCAGTCGATCAAGCGGGCGCTGATCAACTCCTCCAAGGTGATTCGGATCCCCGCCTA
>CADBTE010000094.1 GCA_902797455.1 uncultured Planctomycetota bacterium
AAAACCGGCGCGCGCTTTTGAGATAGTTACCCCTCCCGCCGTTTCCGTCTGGTTGACAGAGGAAGCGGCGGGTTTTCTTTTTCTGTTGCCATACTTGAGGAAAAAGGGTATATTCCGTTGGTCTAAGAGCGAAATACGGAAGTATTCTACCCTAAGCTCAAGGGGTGTTTTTCCCTCATAAGAGAAGACAAAAGGAGTTGCGATGAAAATATCCCCTGTGTTTGTGATCGTGGCGGCGTCGATTCTCGTGCCGTCGGCCGCGCCGGCGCAGCAGAAGGCATCGTCCTCGGCGGAAGCCCAAATGAAGATGATTCAGTCGGTGATTGCCTCCAAACCGAGTCAGCCCGACGTTCAGGTCGATATGGTTCCGGCCGAAGAGGCCTCGAACTGCAAAATGAAAGATTTCCAAGAGGGGGACTACGTCGGGAACGAGGTCGACGGCCCCGATGGGAATCCCGTTCGGGTTCTGTGCCGCCGCAAGGAGGCCGGCAGCGCCAAGAACAGCCAGGCCGAGCAGATCCGTTTCTTCAGCCGGGGAGTGGAGGTCTTTCGCGACGACTACGTGACGAAAGAATCGTCCTGGCTGGGTGACGCCGGAAGCCGCCGCGGCATTCGCGGCTCGGCCGGGATCGAGCAGTGGGTTTATATCTCCCCCGAGGAGGCGACCGCCGAGATGGTCGCGGCCCTGGCCTCCGGCGACGAGGCGCGCTATCGCCGCGTGGCGCTGTCGGCCGACGATATCAAAACCCTCGGTATCTCTGACACCCTCGCCGATGAGCTGACCAAGCGGGTCGAGTCTCTCGGCGAGTTCAGGGCGCTGGCCGATCGTCTGGCGATTCCCGAAACGGTTCGCTGGGCGGCGTTCAACGGCAACCACCCGGCCCTCCTCCCGAAGGGGCGGCATGGGTTGAAGGTCGATCTTCCGGTCTATATCAACGCCACGGTCGTCTTGGTGAATCCCGACGACTCCAGTCAGTCGCACCAGCTCTACGTGGGAGATATGGTCCGCGTCGGGGAGGTCTGGAAGATCATCGGTCTGCCGACCGGCGAGCCGTTCGGTCAGGCCGGCGACAGCGTCTCGGTCGCCTCGATCCTCTTCCCCTCGGCCGAGGGGCAGTCGCCCGACGCCGCGTCGAACGAGAGCAGCCAGTGGGGCGCTCAGCTGTCTCAGGCCCTGGGTGAGCTGGAGACCGCCTCGCCGGCCGACGCCGCGGCGCTGTGCGAGAAGATCTTTAACCTGTATATGTACCTGGGGGAGAATATCAAAGATCAGCAGACGAACTTCATTCGTGAGGCCGCCGTCTTCCTCCAAGAGCAGGTTCAAAACGGCCGCTATCCCGCCGGGGTCGAGAAGCTCACGCAGCTTCACGATCTTCTGGCCAAACAGAATATCGGCCGGGAACTGGTCTCGTTTGTCGGGCTTCGCCAGCTGATGGCCGATTACTACGCCTCGACCCAGAAAGAGGATATCTCCGCCCGTGAGCGGTTCGACGCCGAGGACGCCTACCACGAAAAGCTCGCCGCCCTGGCCGACGAGTACCCCCGCACCCCGGCCGCCGCCGAGGCGCTGCGGGTCCTGGCGCAGGATAAGGAGTATGTCCAAGAGAACGACGCGGCGATCAACTTCTACCAGACGATCGCCGACGACTTCAGCGGCACGCTCGACGGTCAGCGGGCCGCCGGCGCCCTGGCGCGTCTGTCGGCCGTCGGAAAACCGTACCAGCTCCCCGAGGGGTGGACCTTCACCGACGGCTCCGCCGCGAAGGTGAACCCCGGGAAGCGGACGGTGATCTTCGGCTGGTCCTCCTGGCTCGATCCGGAGGATTTCCGCCAGATGAAGAAGATTATGGCCGATTATCCCGATCTGGACGTGATCGGCGTGGCGCTGGAAGGAACCCCGGAGGTGGTCCAGCAAACCCTTCAGGAGATCGGTTCGGCCCCGTGGAAGAATGTCTTTATTCCCGCTTCCGGGGAGACCGCCGAGACGGGTGAGTCTCCCGCGGCGATCGCCTTGGGCGCTCAGAACGCCCCGCTGATTATTCTCATCGGCGAGGACGGCAATGTGCTGGTTCCGAATATCGTCTCGGTCGCCGATCTGAGAAGCCGCCTGGCCGATCCGGTCCCCAGCGACAAGTAAGAACGGTGATATAAGCCGCTCCCCAACAAAAAAGCCCCCTCACGGGGGCTTTTTTTTGAATTGCATACACGCCTGCATACACGCCTACATATACGCCCGCTGGATGGCGGCGATCTTTCTGAAGGCCGGTTTCGGCTCGCCGCGGCAGGTCATCAGCCCCGAGAGGGGGTAGAGGGTGTTAAGGGGGTGATCCTCCCCGCGCAGGGAGATTTTGGTCGGTCCCCGGGTGGGTTCATTCCGGGCCGAGCCGGCCAGAACGCTGGTGGTCTGATCCGAGGCGTCATTTCTCTTTCTGGGGAGGGTGGTTTGGCTCCCCGCGGTCAGTTCGGCGAACCGGTTGGTATCGTCGGCGCGGGTGAGCAGATCGTCGGCTCCCAAGGCCGAGGCGCAGTCGGCCAGCTGGTTCCAGAACAGTCCGCGAAAACCGCGGCGCGACAAAAGCGCCATGATAAAGCGGTGAACCGTCTCCTGCTGGGTTTTGGGGGTCCAGGGAGGTTCCGTCATCTGTTCGGTCTTCCAGTGCGGGATGTCATTGCTCGGGGCGCTGGGGATCGACAGACAGACGTAGAACGGCTTGCGCAGCAGACTCCACCTGTCGAGCAGGGTGTTCAGCGAGAAGGCGTCGCGCGGCAGCGAGGCGTCGTGCCCCAGGCCGATATTGATGTCGAGGAGAAAACCGTCGATGAACCGGTTCGGCGCCAGCCGCTCGCCGATCTCCAGCGGCGGGACCTCGCTGCTGAAGCGCAGCGAGTCTCCCCAGGGACGTTCGATCATCAGGAGGGTCTTCGCCGAGGGGTTCACCGTTCGAACGATCCGGGCGAGGGAGTCGGTCCACTCGATCCGTTTGGAGACGAGAATCGAGTCCAGCTCGCTTCCGATGTCGCTGGAGACCACCCAGTAAGCGGTTTTGGGATAGCGGCGGATGAGCTGCTCGGCGTAACGAAAAAGGGCCTTGCGGACCGAGTAGGGGTCGTCGAGCCGCTCGCAGATCCACTCGGGGAGCCAGGCACGGTCCCAGCGGACGATCGGGCCGAGACACATCTCCCAAAACTGCCCCTGCGCCTCGTTGATCGCCGCGTCGAGCTTGTCCCAGCGGTAATCGCCCGGGGCCGGCTCCAGATCGCGCCAGGTCAGCGACGGGTTCCAGCATTCGAACAGATGGCGATACTCGGGGTGCGATTCGGCGTAATCGTTGAGAAGACGGGTCTGAGGGGCGTTGAAACCGAGAAAGACCGACGGGGCGGCCCCGTTGCGGCGGGCCGCGAGAAACTGCTCCACGAACTCGTCGATTAAGAAGTGATTCAGCGAAACAAGGGATTCGAAAAGGGCCAGCGCCCGCTGGTCGAACCCCTCGGCGGTATCGTCGCCGACCAGCAGGGCGGCCAGCCGCCCCAGGGCCTGGCGCTTGACGGTCTCGATCTTGGCGGGGATCGTTACCCCGCGCAGGCGCCATTCGTAGAGGACCTCGGCGGCGCGCGCCATCTGACCGCGCGCCAGCTCCCGGACAAGATTCAGCGGCTCTTTGCCCGGACGCAGCGAGGCGGTCGAGAAGAAGGTCAGCCCGTAGGACTTGTGAAGGTAGGGAACATGAATGGTACCGGTCTCGTCCCAGTCGACGGTGACCTTCAGCAGGCCGCGGGTCGGGCTCTCGTCGGAAAACCCGACCGCCGAGCGCATCGGCAGCTGACCCCGGCGGGCGAAAAACGACTGCCGCAGATAATAGCGGGGAAAATAGGCGGTGGGGTAGGTGAAATAAAAGATCATCGGTCCGGCGCCCTTTCCCCGGC
>CADBTE010000095.1 GCA_902797455.1 uncultured Planctomycetota bacterium
AAACGAATCCTCCGATAGGAAGGGAAGCTCCGGTCCGAGATCCGCCCGTTGATGATCGCCGTCTTGACACCGCGTTTTTTCGCCTCGCGAATTAAGTTCGGCCACAGCTCCAGTTCCACGAGAACCAGCAGATCGGGGTCGATCGCCGTCAGCGTCCGGCGAACGCTCCAGGTAAAATCGAGCGGGCAGCGGAAGACCGGAAGGTCGGGGAAGAGCCGGCGGGCCAAATCGTAACCGGTCTGGGAGGTCGACGAGACGACCGCCTCCCAGTCGGGCGCATGTTTTTTGAGCTCCCGCAAAATCGGTCGGAGCAGGTTCACCTCCCCGACGCTTACCGCCTGGAACCAGACGCGCGGGGCTCTCCCCTCCCGGGCGCCTTTGGGCTCCAGGATGGGCGCGCGCCCCAAGAAGCGATCGGCCATCCCGCGGCGGTACTTTCCGCGCAGCACGCGCAGCAGCAGTACCGGAGAGAACACAGCCAGCAGCAGGAGGTAGAGTATATTAAGCAGCATTTTTAAGCCGTTGATTCCCGCGATCAAAAAACGACACCGTCAAGAAAACAAACAAAGGGGAGGTATCGCCTTCGGCGGCCTGATGGACACCGCCTGGACGACCCTCCCCAAATTTGTGATTGGTTTTCTGTACCCCTACAAAAGACAATCACAAATGTTTCCAGCCAAACTAGAACCAGTACGGCTCCAGACAGGGCTGATTTTCGTAGAGCCAATGACGAACGAACTGTCGGTCGGTAACGACCTCTTCCGGATCGGCGTCGGGCCGAATATCACTGCCGACCACCACCACGGCGTCTTCGGGAGAGGCGTTGGAAAGCGCCCAGGTGATCGCCTCGCAGCGGCGGCGAATCTTCTGGACGTTCCGCGACGGGGTCTCCATCCCATGGAGCAGGTCGTTCATGCTGTCGGTGTCGGACTCGTCCCGGTTCGAGGTGACGATGACCACATCGCTGAGCGACTCGGCCAGGCGGCCCATCAGCGGGCGCTTGCTGCGGTCACGGTCTTCCGGCGCGCTGAGGACGCAGTAGAGGGTTCCCTCGGTGACGTCGCGCAGCGTCTTGAGGATCGACGCGAACGATTCCGGCGTGTCGGCGTTATCGACAAAGACGCTGAACGGCTGGCCGCAGTCGATCCGCTCGAAACGGCCGGGGATATGCTCGATCCGTTCGATTCCGCGAACGACCGTCTTGATATCGATCCCCCAGCTGACCCCCAGCGCGGCGGCGGTCAGACAGTTGTAGATATGCTCGTTGCCGATGATCTTGCTGCGGACCGGAATGGCGTCGCTGCCGGCGACGATATAGAAGGTCTGCTCCGCGCGGCTCTGCTCCACCCGCATCCCGGTGATCATCGCGGTGTCGGGATTCATCCCGATCGTCATCGCGGGGTTCTGAATCAGGTGCAGCACCGCCGAAGTCACTCGGTCGTCGGAGTTGCAGATCACCACCGCGTCCGGCTTGGCGTAGTCAAAGATCCGCATCTTCGCGCGGCGGTAGGTGTCGACCGACTTGTGGATATCGAGGTGGTCGCGCCGGATGTTCGTCAGGCAGACGGCGTCGAACTTCAGACCGCCGATGCGCTCTTCGTCGACCCCGCGGCTGGAGACTTCAATAATGGCGTGGGTGCAGCCGTTTTCGACCATCTGATGAAGCAGATCGGCCAGCTCATAGGCGTCCGGCGGAGTCTGACGGCAGGCCAGAAGCTTCTGACCGTTGTAGACACCAAGCGAACCGACCAGCCCGACCGGATGACCGCTTTCGGCAAGCATCCCGGCGACGATGTAAGAGGTCGAGGTCTTGCCGCTGGTCCCGGCGATGGCGATGAGCTTCATCTTGGAGGCCGGACGATCGAAAATCGCCTCGGCGGCCTCGGCGTACAGGCGGCGGACATTCGGGACCTCGATCACCGGCATCATCGGGTACGAGAGCCCTTCGGCACCCAGCCCCAGTTTGCAGATGACGGCGGCCGCCCCGCAGCGCCGCGCCGCCTCGACCTCGGAGGCGAGGACTTCGGGGCTGTCGGTCAGCGAGAAATACAGAGCGCCGCGCATCAGTTCGTCCTGCGATGTCGCCAGTGAGTAAAAGGCCAGGTCGGCCGGGAAGGTTCCGACATCGAGGAGCGAGGAAAGAAGAACCGGATGGCCAATGCCCGAGCGAACGATCATATCAACCCTCTTGCCTGAAGACGCTGTTTATATTGTTTTTAGCTGTTTGAGCTGTTTGTCTGTGGTGAGATTATCTACGCAGCCGGAGGACAAAAAAACTGAAAAAAATGGGTTTTAGCGATATTTGTTAATATAGACAAAATGCGCTGTTTTTAAGACCGATTTTCCTCATCTCCTCGCCGTAATAATCGTTACTACCATCACCACCATAAATAATAAAGCGCCCCCGGCGCCTAGTCAAGAAGATTCTTAAAAGAATCAGATTCCTTTTTCCTGTTTCGTTTGGCTTGTTGAGAATAAATGGTAAATCCGTAAAATCTTCGTTATTTTTTCCAGTATCACACCCCCCGATCTTCCCCTCGCGGCGCGGGGAAACCGCCCCGCTCCCGCCTTATTCTCTCTTATTGACAGACTCAATGTTTGGGGGATAATTTAGGGTAATTTCGCTTTGTCTTCCCTTTACAGACAAGGGAAACGGGGGGCTTTCTCAAGCCCCGAAACAACCGTGGCCTTCCTCCGCTTAGGGGACGGGCGGAATGAGAAGATTACCATAGTTTTACGCGCCGCGGGCTTCCCCTTAAAAAGAATGCATTGGGCCGGCGGCGCTTGGTCAAAATTTTAAACGGGAGATTTCGTATGACGAAAACCGCGAGTTTTTTCCGTGCGATTCGACTGATGACGGCGGCTGTCGCGATGACGCTGGCCCTCTCTTTCGTTTCGAACTCGGCCCTGCGCGCCCAAGACGCCGAGCCGGCTGACGCGCCGGCCGCCGCAGCCGCCGAAGAAGCCGCCCCGGCTGAAGCCCCTGCCGCTGACGCCGCCACCACCGATGCCGCGCCGGCCCCGGCCGCTGAACCTGCCGCTGAATCGGCCGCGCCTGCCGACGGCGACGCCGCCCGCAAGCCGTTCTGCGGTCTTTTCGGCCTGCTTTGGGTTCTCGGGCTTTGCGGCTCGCTCGCCGCGCTGATCTTCGCTTGGAAGTTCTTCAAGCAAATGATGAAGGCCGACGAAGGGAACGAAGAGATGATCTCCATCGCCGCCGCCGTGCGTGAAGGCGCCAACGCCTATCTGTGGCAGCAGTACAAGGTCGTCGGAATCTTCTTCGTCGTCATTTGGGCGTTCCTGATGTTCCTCGCCTGGGGCCTCGGCGTCCAGAACAAGATCGTCCCGTGGGCCTTCCTCACCGGTGGTTTCTTCTCCGGTCTGGCCGGCTGGTGCGGTATGAAGACCGCCACCTGGGCCTCCTCCCGTACGGCCGCCGGCGCGATGAAGTCGCTCAACCAGGGGCTTCAGGTCGCCTTCCGTTCCGGCGCGGTGATGGGTCTGACGGTCGTCGGCCTCGGTCTTCTCGACATCGTCCTGTGGTTCGGCGCCCTGTATTGGGTCTTCCCGAGCTTCAACTGGACCATGAGCTTAACCGAAATCACCGTCGTGATGCTCTGCTTCGGCATGGGCGCTTCTTCTCAGGCGCTCTTCGCCCGTGTCGGCGGCGGTATCTATACCAAGGCCGCTGACGTCGGCGCCGACCTGGTCGGCAAGGTCGAAGCCGGTATCCCGGAAGACGACAAGCGCAACCCGGCCACCATCGCCGACAACGTCGGCGACAACGTCGGTGACGTCGCCGGTATGGGCGCCGACCTCTACGAGTCGTACTGCGGTTCGATCCTCTCCACCGCCGCGCTGGGCGTCGCCGCGTTCGCCGCCATGGGCGCCGCGCAAGAGATTCAGCTCAAGGCGCTGTTCCTCCCCATCCTTCTGGCCGCCGTCGGAACGGCCGCCTCGATCCTCGGCATCTTCCTCGTCAAGACCGACGAGAAGGCCGATCAGGGGACGCTCCTCAAGGCGCTCGGCAAGGGCGTCAATATGCCGTCGCTCATCATCGCGGTGGTCTCCGTCGTCGTTTCGATGTGCATGCTTCCGGACACCGCTAAGTGGGCCGGTCTTTCCGTCATCACCGGTCTGTTCGCCGGCTGGCTGATCGGCAAGTGGACCGAGTACCGCACCAGTTACGAATACAAGCCGACCCAGTCGATCGCCGAACAGGGGAAGACCGGTCCGGCCACCGTCATCATCGCCGGTATCGCCGAAGGTATGTTCAGCACCTGGGCCCCGGTCGTGATCGTCGGTATCGCCACGATCCTCGCTTTCGGTTTCACCACCAGCTTCCAATTCGGTGACGTGAAGCTCTTCTCGCTCGGTCTGTACGGCGTCGGCATCGCCGCGGTCGGTATGCTCTCGACCCTGGGGGTCACCCTGGCCACCGACGCTTACGGCCCGATCGCCGACAATGCCGGCGGCAACGCCGAGATGTCCGAGCTTCCGCCGGAAGTCCGTGAGCGGACCGACGCCCTGGACTCGCTGGGGAACACCACCGCCGCGACCGGCAAGGGCTTCGCCATCGGTTCGGCCGCGCTCACCGCGCTGGCTCTGCTGGCCGCTTATGTTGAGGAAGTCCGCGTCGGGTTCGAGCGCTGGGGCGCCACGGCCGTGGAGCGGATCGAGAAAGATTCGCCGGACGCCTACGGCTACTACAAAGTCGCCGACCGCTTCGTCGTCAAGTACGACGCGAACACCAAGCAAGAGAAGGAAGCCGCCAAGGCCGCCGGTCACGAGTGGTTCCCCGAGACCTATCTGGTGATGCCGAGCCAGGCGAAAAACTCCGCTGAGGACACCCCGATCTACCGCGGCGCCACAACAACTTGGGCTCAGTCCAACGAGGCCTGGAAGGCCCTCGATACCAAGACCGGTCCGCAGCTGATCAGCGCCGAGACCGCCGCCCTTTGCCCGTTCATCCCGACCGACAACGAAAAGCCCGAGATGGCTTCGGTCAAGTCGGCGAACATGATCGACTGGATGAACTACTACTCCTGCAACCTGATCAACCCGAAGGTCCTCGTCGGCATCTTCCTCGGCGCGATGAGCGTCTTTGTCTTCGGCGCGCTGACCATGCAGGCCGTCGGACGTGCCGCCTCCGGCATGGTTGAGGAGGTCCGCCGCCAGTTCCGCGAGATCCCGGGCATTATGGAGTACAAGGCCAAGCCGGACTACAAGAAGCCGGTCGCCATCTCGACCAAGGCCGCTCAGAAAGAGATGATCGTTCCGTCGGTCCTCGGTCTGATTCTGCCGGTGGTCGTCGGGGTCTTCCTCGGCGTGACCGGCGTCATCGGCCTGCTGGTCGGAACCCTCACCTGCGGCTTCTGCGTGGCGGTCTACATGGCCAACGCCGGCGGCGCGTGGGACAACGCGAAGAAGTACATCGAAACCGGTATGTTCGGCGGCAAGAAGTCCGAGCCGCACAAGGCCACCGTCGTGGGCGACACCGTCGGCGACCCCTTCAAGGACACCACCGGTCCTTCGCTGAACATCCTCATCAAGCTGATGAGTATGGTTTCGGTCGTCGCCGCCGGGCTGATCGTGAAGTACAGCTTCGAGGCCCTCGGCTGGTTCTAGTCC
>CADBTE010000096.1 GCA_902797455.1 uncultured Planctomycetota bacterium
AAATGTTCCTGTCCCGAGTGCGGATCCCGGCGCCTTTGGGTTAAGGAATGGAGACAGCGTGAGTTGTTGGGAGCCCCTTCCGGTCTAAAAAAGACGACTCTTATAGTCAGATTCCCGAAGATTGAGTGCCTCTGCTGCCATACGGTCAGGCAGGCGCCTTTGCCGTTCGCCAAGCCCCGCAGGCACTATACCCTCCAGTTCGAAAAGTATGTTTTAACGCTCCTGAAGGTCATGACGGTCAGTGATGTGTCAAAGCTTCTTGACGTCCGCTGGGATACGATCAATAGTATCGGGCGGGATTCTCTTTAGCGTTCCTTTTTCATCGTTTACCGGGTCGATGGCTTTTTGCCGTCGTCTTCACCGTGGGACGGCAAAAAGCCGCCGGCTTTCATCGCACCGGCAGGACCAGGTCGGTCTCGGCCAATTCGGTCGATTGGCTGTGGTGGTCGCGCACCGACACCTTCAGGAGGTAGTCGCCGGCGGCCGCGACTTTGGGGAGGGTCACGGGGACATTCAGGACAATATCTTTCAGCGGTGAGGAGGAGCGGCTGGCGCAGATCTGCTGACTGGGCGGAAGCGCCGGCTGGCCCTGCGCGTCGTACAATTCCCAGCGGCACACGACGGCGACCTCATACTCTTGATCGACCGGGTACGAGGAGATATTCCCCAGCTCCATATAGACATGCGCCTCCTCGCCCGGGGCGTACGTTCCGCTCTTGGGGGTATACAGCCCGAAGGAGGAGCACTCCTCGGCCAGCAGCGCCTTCTCGATTCTCGGCGGGCAGGCGGTCTTCAGCCAGGCCAGCGAGGCGTTTAAATCACGCTCGGCCAGGGAGAGGGTCGGCCCCTCGCCGGGGGAATCCAGAAGGATCCGCAGCCCGCTGAGCTGCTTCTCCCAGAACGACTGCAGAACCGGATTGGTCGAGGCGACCTTCCCCGCCGAGTCGCTCGAGTCGCCGACGGCGAGCATCAGCAGCCGCAGCCGGGCCGCTTCCATCGGACGGAGCGTCCCATCGGCCGCCTGGCGGTTGATCTCCTCGCGCAGCCGATCGACGGCGCGGTGAACGTCGTCGCGCCACGAGCCGGGCGCGGGGGGGAGCGCCGCCGCGGCCTGTTCGTCGGCCGGTACGGCCGATGCCGCCGCGCCGCGCGACAGCCCGCCCAGCGGCGAGGCGTCGATCATCCCGCGCGCCGTATCCATGGCGATGGGAGAGACATTCCCCCGCTGGCCGGCGATCTCTTCGTGAGAGATAGGCCGCGCGTCGTCGCTTAATTCCCGGGCGGAGTTGGCGAACAGCGCGCCGGTCGAATTGTCGGCGAACGCGATCGAACCGCAGACCTGGTCCTGCCCCAGGTCGGTCAGCGCGATCGAGGCGACCGGCTCGGCGGCCGGCTCGGCGGCCGGCGCGCTTGCCGCCGCGGCCGCGGCCGGAATGGGGACGGGTTCATGCAGCCGCGCCGGTTCGCTGGGCTGCTCTTGCGCGCCGGCGGCGTTGGCCGCGATGCCGGCGTCGAGCGTCATGGTTGTTTTCGAGGGGAGCAGGCCGTCGATATTCGGCGAGACGGCTTCGGTCCGCGCGCCGGGGCCGCGGCTGCCGGGAAGCTGCTCCAGCGAGGTCTGGTACCCCCCCTCCATATCGGGCCGGGGGAGATCCGCGTTTTGCCATTGATTCGGAGCGCTGCCGTGGAGAACCAGCGACGAAGGGGAGGGGTCGGCCAAGGTTCGGTCGAAGTAGGTGACCGACTGAATCGAGGGGTTATCCCCCCAGATGGTCGCGATCGGTCGGCCGGTATGCTCGGTTTCCACCTCCGGGGGAAGCGGCGGCGTATCGACCGCGGCGACGCTGTTTTCACCGGCGGGGTCATCGCCGGAGTCGGTCTTTTGGGCCCCTTCGCCCTGGGCTGCCGAGAGATACTCCGCCGGCGATTCGGGGATCGGGGATCCTTCATCCCCGGCCGGCTGCCCGTCCGCCCGGCCCGATTGGGCGATTCCTTCCTCCCCCGAATGCGCGACGGCGTACCGGCCGTCGGACGGGCTTTCCGGAAGCTCCCCGCTGCGCGCGGTTTGCCCGCCCGATCTTCTGATCGGGATAGTACGGCCCACCATCTTGGGGGTATCGTAACGGTCGGCGGGGAAGAGCCCCGAATCACCGGGGAGCGCCTCCTCCGCGTTCTTCCCCCGGCCGGCCGTCTCTTCGGGCCGGGCCTTCTCGCCGGTAAACAGCCCCTTCAGAAAGCTGAAACGCGACTGCCTCCGCGCCTCCTCGGCCCGGGCGTCGGCTTTGGCGTCGCTCCCCGTGACGGCGTGATGCCACTGCTGGAGCATCTGTTCGTCCTCGACCGTATACTCGCCGACCCCGACCCCCCAGTCGGAGCGGGAGGTGGGGATATGGTGGCATCCGGCGGCCGCCGCGAGGGTCACCGCGGCGGTGAGAAGTCCGGCCAGGCGTGGGACGGAGGTTTTCAGCTTACTGGTCATAAAACGGTTCTCTTATCGAAAAAACTTGCCCGCGGGGAGATCATCCTCAGGATTCGTGCCTTCATTGCGGAAGTTTCGCCAAAAGCGCCTCGGCGGCGGTCCGCTTCGAGAACGGACTGGAGTTGGAAAGTGCCAGCTGCAGAAGCTTCTTGGCGGTGGCGGTATCGCCCTGATCGCTCTTGATCGCGGCGATATAGTAGGCGGTGGCCGAGACCATCCGCCCGTCGGCGACCGACTGCTCAAGGGCCTTGAGCCCCTCTTCGGGATCCCCCGACTTATAGAGGACCCAGCCGTAGGTGGCGAGGAAATCGCGGTTGTTCCCCTGTTTTTGAACATTGGCCGCGGCGTACTGCAGGGCCTGCTTGACCTTGTTCGGGTCGCTTTGCTCGCACAGCGCCAGCGCCAGGGAGTTCGTCACGTCGGGATCGTCGGGCGCGGCGGCCAGCGCCTCGCGGAAGTATTTCTCGGCCCCGGCGAAATCGTCGCGGTACAGCGCGACGATACCGCACAGCTTCAGCGACTCGATCCCTTTGCCGTCGGCGGCGTACAGACGATCGGCGGCCTCTTTGGCGGCGTTCATGTTCCCGTCGTCCAGCGCGCTGGTGAGCGACAGCCGCATGGTGGCCGGCGAGTCGGGGTTCGACTGGAGCGCCTTTTTCATCCACTCGGCGGCTTTGGCGCTGTCCCCTTTCTCACGATAGAGGACAGCCATCCGTCCGGCGGCGGGCAGACCGCCTTTATCGCCGTCGAGCTGGTCGGCGCGGGCGAACCAGTCGTGCGCCGCCTGCTCTTTATCGAGGTGGAAGAACGACAGGGCGATCTGGCGGCAAAGCAGCGGGTTTTCCCCCTCTTCCTTGAGCAGGGTGCTGAGGGTCTGCTGCATCTTGGTCCACTGCTGGCGGCTTTGCCACAGACGGGCCTGGCCGCGGAGGATCCTCATCGAGAGGGTCTTTTGGCGCTTCTCGTTGACCGAGGAGACATCGCAGGAGGACGCCTTTTGGAACAGCAGGTCGGCGGCGGTCAATTCTCCCTGATTTAAGGCGATCTCCCCCAAAAGAACGTACGCCTCGGGGTCGTCGGGGTTCTCCTCCACCGCTTTTTCGAGCGAGACGCGCACGGCCGGCTGATTCCCGGTCTGGGCGAACCACTGGGCGAGGATCAGCCGCGGGGGGATGAGCTTCGGATTCTGCCGAGCCACCTGATTGAGCGTGTCGAGCGCCCCTTTGATATCGGACCTGTTGAATTTATCGGCGGCCTCTTTGAGCATCGCCTGATCATCGGCCGACAGGTCGCTGTTGGCGACTTCGGCCGAGGAAGCGCCCCCCGGCAGCGCCGGAGAATCGGCCCAAACGGCCGAAACCCCCGCCGCGAAGATCACCAGTCCCGCCAAGAATGTACGCAGCATACTGTTTTTCCCTTTCTTTTACGGGGATAAACTCTCGGGGGGGAGGGTAGCGATTTATTACGG
>CADBTE010000097.1 GCA_902797455.1 uncultured Planctomycetota bacterium
GCCGCGAAAGCGCCGTAGAACATCGAGGCACGGACCACGGCGAAGTGATAGTACCCCTGGAGCGAGACTAAAACCGTCATAACCGCGGTAGGAAGAACCGCGAACAGCCTCCAGGGCGATTCCCGGCGCGCGGTGATGAAAGGAAGAAGCCCGAGCGTCATCGAAGCGCTGTAAAGAACAATCAGCAGCGCCCCCAGGGCAGTCGAGCAACGGGCCGCCAAGAGCGAGGGGAGCGCGCCGAGAAAATGGACCCCGCCGCCGGGGGTGAGAAGGTAGGACCACCGGGGAACGTCATAGTAATGGGTCAGGTAGACCAAATCCCGATACTGAACGGCCCAATACCACGTCAAAAAGAGAAAGAACGCGGCGAAAAGCCCCCGCAAGAAGGCGGGAGGAACCGACCAGAAAGCCGATTTCCGCGCGGCGTCACGCCGATCCTGAGCGGTCGTATGCTGTTTTACAGGAGCTTTTCCACGTCGTCTTTTTGGCATAGAAACAATCGCCTTTAATTGCGTTGCCTTAAAGGTCTCACGAAAAAATCAGCAATACCGGCATCATGACGGGCGGCCGCGTACTGAACTGATTATACCAGGGACCAATTGTTCTGTCAAACTTTTCCCGGCCGTCCGGGGATCCGCGGCCAAAGGGGAAAGAAGTGGGGATTTTTCGAAAACTCTCGGGTTCCTACATTGACGTCCCCGGGGTATTTTGGGTAGACTGTCCGCTGTTGGATGTTTCCGGGAAAGGCCTTCCGGGTGCCCGAAGCGGCATCCTGTGGACTAAAGCCCTGTTTGTCTTTAACCTTTTAAAGGAGAAAACGGATGAAAGCGTTCCTCTGTTTCGCGGCGGCCCTGGCGGTGATCCTCACCGCTTCGCTGGCCATCCTCACCACCGGCAGTGCCTCGGGCCGGGAAGGTGTCGTCGGCGGCTGGACCGTCCACAACGAAATTGACACGGAGGCAAAGGCCGTCTTCGACAAGGCGGTCGCCAAGCTGAAGACCAAGACGAAATATCAGCCGCTGTCTTGTGCTACTCAGGTGGTCAGCGGTCTGAACTACGCATTCCTCTGCACCGCCGTCGATGCCGAAGGAAACGGCTATTTCTGCGTCATCTCCTGCTATCTGGCTCCGCGCGCCGACGCGCCGGTCGATTTGGTCAGCGAGAGAATCATCCCGTTTAAGGAGCAGTGATCTCCCGCGCCGGTTCCCGGCTTTCCTCCGGATCAGCGCCCTGTTTGACACGGTCAAAGGTCCTCAAAAAGTGCTGATTCAAAAAAGCGTTCCCTTAAAATCACCCATCAAACCACCTCAAGAATCGGTTCTCTCCCATGTCCGAATCTCCCTCTTCGAAAACCCCTCCCGTCGATCTTCCCCGCGCCGCGGACGTGAACGCCGCCGAGATCCTCGGCGCCGCAGCGGCCGGCGCCGACAGCGCCAAGCCGAAGAAAAGCCGCTTCTGGCGGTTTGTTTTCTGGACACTGGCGCTTTTCACGTTCCTCTTTCTGGCGGTTTCGGTCGTCGTGATCATCCTCGTTCGCCAGATGCTCTTCACCCCCATCAAAATAGAAAACGCCGATACGTTTCACCTTTTCGGCTGGGCCGTGGCCCGGGATCTGACCAAAGAGAACCCCGAGACGCAGCAGGATCTCAGCGAGGCCTATTTTAACGAGATCACCAACGGCGCGGCAAAAATCGACTTCCAAGACAAAAATGTCCAGAAAGCCCTCCCCCAGGTGAAAAAGACGATTCTTCAGCGCGAAGAGATGCTCGACCATTGGGAGAGCATCCATAAAAGCGACGGATCGATCAAACGTCTGTACAAAATCGCCAAGACCGACGCCCACGCGATTCTCTCCGCCGACATTTCCCCGAGCGAGCGTTTAAACGCTCAGATTGCCTCGCTGAAGGAATCGAAAAAGACGATGGTCCCCGCGGCCCAGACAAAGATGGAAAGGAATATACGCGCCCTGACGAAAGCGTGGTTCCTGTCGAAGATCGCCGCTTACGACGCCGCCGACGATCAGGGGAAACCGAAGGTTCTTCTCGACTGCGCCGACAATCTTCAGCACCTTCAGGCGCTCTACAACCAGCTCCGTCAAGAGGCGGGTTTGCAGAAGGTCGAAGACCTGGCCCAGCTGCGCGAACTGAATTTCGCCGTCGCCTCCTGGTACGACGATACCCCTGCCGACGAGCTGGCGCGGCTGCTTTGGTTCAAAGATATGCTCCTGTCGATTATGGTTGCTCGGCAGGCGGGCCTCCCCCCGAAGATCGATTCGATGATCTTCCGCTCCCCCGAGAAAGAAAAAAAACCGGGGGGACTCCTCCGGGGCATTCTCTAGCCTTTTTATGTCTGACCCAGCTGTCTTCATCTCGCCGAAAGCGCTCCCCGAGTTCACCGCGCGCCTTCTGGCCTGGTTTTCCCGCTATGGGCGTGATCTCCCGTGGAGGAAGACCCGCGACCCGTACGCGATCTGGATCAGTGAGATGATGCTCCAACAGACCACCACCGAGACGGTCCGTTCCTACTTCGGCAGGTTCCTGAGTCGTTTTCCGGACGTTTTCGCGCTGGCCCGCGCCGGCGACGAGGAGGTACTCTCCCTCTGGCAGGGGCTGGGCTACTACCGCAGGGCTCTTCTAACTCGGCGTGCCGCGTGCCGGCTCGTCGAACAGCTCGGCGGGGTGTTCCCCCGGACGATTGGCGAGCTGGTCGCTCTTCCGGGTATCGGGCGCTACAGCGCGGGCGCCATTCGATCCCTGGCGTTTGACCTCCCCTCCCCCATTCTCGAGGCGAATACCCGCCGGCTCTATGCCCGCCTGACGGCTCTGCCCCAAGATGCCGCCTCGCCGGCGGGAGAAAAACTCCTATGGCGTTTCGCCGAGTCGATTCTCCCTCCAAAGAATGGACGCGATTTCACGCTGGCGCTGATGGACCTCGGTTCCTTGGTCTGCGGCCAGGTCCCCCGCTGCGGCGAGTGCCCGGTCCGCCGATTCTGCGCCGCGGCGGCGGCCGGAATGGAAGACTCCTTTCCGATCCTCTCCCCCAAAAAACAGAAAATACCCCGGCAGGAATGTGCCCTGTCCATTCGGCGTCCCGACGCTCGAGGAAAGGAGCCGGTCTATCTTTTTGTTCGGTACCCGAACCACCTGAGGTGGGGGGGACTGTGGGACTTTCCCCGCTTCGAGTTCCCGGTCGGCGACTGTCCCGACAAGAGCGCGGACCTGAGGGAGAAGGTCTCGGAGTTTTTGGGAACTCCCCCCTTAATCGCCCCCCCCTTATGGCGTCTGAGACACTCGGTCACCCGCTATACGATCGAGCTGTCCTTCTGCCCGATTCGCCTCGAGCGCGGCGGCCGGCTGAAACAAGACTTTTGGCGGAGCAATGACGATCGGCCGATTCGCTTCGCCGGGGGCCGGACCACCTTCGGCGCGGTTCAATTCCGCTGGATGACCTTAGATCAGGCGCGGGGCCTGGCGATGAGTACCACGGGAAGGAAGCTGCGAACCGTGGCCGAGGATCTGTTCAGTGAGTTTTTTTCCGAGACGCCGGCATCGGAGAAAGGAAAAAAGCCCGCGAGAAAACCGCGCGAGAAAACCACCCGCGCGGCCGGAGGGAATCGATGAACTTATTTCAAACGAGGGGATGCTGTTTTTGTCCTATCGCCAGCGGATCGTCGGGAAACGCGACCTACGTCGAGGCCGACGGAGACGGTATTCTGATCGACTGCGCCTGCTCGGGGAAAAAGATCGAGCAGGCACTCTCAGAGCTTGGGACAAGCATCCGGAACGTCCGAGGGATCTTTATCACCCACGGCCATCATGACCACTACGGATCCATCGGCGTTTTGGCCAGAAGGCACAAGATACCTATCTACGCCAACGCGCCGACTTGGCAGAGAATCCGGGACGACAACACAAGCGGCCGGCATGTCACCGGCAAAATCGACCCCGACCTGATCCAGGTGACCGATACCCTCTTCACCGGACCAACGGTGACACTCGGTGCCCTGACGATTACCTCCTTCCCCGTTCCGCACGACTGTCCGGGCGCGGTGGGGTATCGGGTCCGGCTCGGAGGCCGAACCGCCGTGGTAATGACCGACCTGGGATACATCCCCCGCGAGCTGGAAGACGAAGTCCTCGGCGCGTCGGTGATTCTCTTGGAATCGAACCACGACACGCAGATGCTTCGAAACGGCCCCTACCCCGGCTACTTAAAAAACAGGATTCTCTCCAACAGTGGTCACCTCTCCAACGACGCCGCCGGGCTGTTCGCCGTCAAGCTGGCGCGCGGGGGAACCGGGCGGATTTATCTGGGGCACCTAAGCAAGGTCAACAACACCCCCGGACAAGCGCTGGCGACGGTCTCCCGGCATCTGATCGACGCGAGAATCACCCCGAATCGAGATGTCGAGCTGCTCGTCGCCCAAAGAGAAATCCTCTCGGCCCCGACCCGCTGGTAGGCGCTCTTTAGCGGATTCTCCCGCGGGAGAAGAGTATCCGCAGCGGAGCAAGCCACCACTCGTACCCCGCCCAGATCAAGATCTTGTACCGCAGGGTCGGCATACAGACCACCCGACGCAGCCAGCGGCAGTCGATCGATTTGAGCGACGCGGTCACCACCTTCTCGGCGTCGATCCAAAAGAATTTGGGGATCCGTTTTTTTATCGGCGCGTCGCGCATCGGGTTGGTTTGGTGAAACTCGGTGGCAACCATCCCGGGGCACAGCGCCTGAACACGGATCCCGCGATCGGCGACATCGGCCTGCAGCGATCTCGAGAAGGTGATCATATACGCCTTGGTCGCCGTGTAATCGGCCGCCCCCCGGCCCGCCAGAAACCCCGCCGCCGAGGCGAGATTGATGATCTTCCCCGATTTTTTGGCCGTCATCGGAACCAGTGCCGCGCGGCACAGACGCATCGTCGCCAGGCAGTGGACCAGGATCATGCGGGTCTCCAGATCCAGGTCGACGTCGGGAAACGGACGATTTCCCCCAAAACCGGCGGAATTCACCAGGTACTCGATCGTCGAAAGCGTCTCGATTCTCTCCTCCACCCGGCGGAGATCTTCCGCGCGTGATAAGTCGGCGGTCATCACCTCGGCCCGGACGCCATACTTGTCCGTCAGGGCGGCGGCAAGTTTTTGGAGCCGATCGGTCCGGCGCGCGATCAGCAGGAGATTATGCCCCCGCCGGGCGAATCGTTCGGCGTAGATCGCCCCAAATCCGCTCGACGCCCCGCTAATCACCGATACCGGCCCGCTTGTGATATCCATAGCGCTTGTGATACCCCTAGGTCTCATGCCCAAATAAAACGATTCAGGGGAAGAATCTCATTTCCTCCGTTTGGCTAATATAGCATACAACACGGGCCTGACCACCTGAAAGACAAAATTGCCTGTTCTTCTTAAATTGCGCCGTTTTTTCAAAACACCAAAACAACGCCATATCGGGCAGCAAACTGACCCTTTTTTTGCCGAATTGATCTGGAACGAACCAGCCGGAATTTCTACAATCCGGCCGATGATGGGACACGTTTTTTTCAGGCAAGGAGGCCTGTTCGTACTGCTTCGAACCCTCCTAGGAATCGTCACGACGGCGATTTGCTGCGCGGCCGGCGCGCAGCAGTCGGCTTCGACGCTGCCGGTACGCCTGAATATAAGCTTCTCCTGCGACTGTCCCCATCAGTGGCGGGGGGAAATATCCCTCTCGAGCGGGTTCTTCTGGAACAGCGTCCCTCTGAACAGTGACCGCGGCGCCTCGGCCACCTTCCAACGAACCGGCGAAAAGAACGGTCTGCTTCGTTTCTCTTCCTCCGAGCCGTCGTCCTTCTG
This sequence comes from uncultured Planctomycetota bacterium, assembly GCA_902797455.1. Lineage (GTDB taxonomy): Bacteria > Planctomycetota > Planctomycetia > Pirellulales > Thermoguttaceae > RUG695. The sequence continues at coordinate 5,829 of CADBTE010000097.1, forward strand.
CGGAGTTCAGACCACCGCCGTCCTTCCGCCGGACGGTTCCATCAGCTTGTCTGTGATCGCAGGCAATGGACGGCCGACGCAAAAAACGATCCGTCTCAGCGAAATAATTAACGCCCCGGTTCACCTGACACTCGACGGAAACCAGCTCACCATACAGCGCGCGCCGGGCGATACCATCCCTCTTTCGGTCTCACGCCTGGGGGGAGAACGCTTTGCCCAAAAGGGGGGGGCCTACGCCCAAAGCGCCTCGCCGTCGATGGTCTTCGATCCGAACGAGACGCTGATCCTGGGCCTGTTTACCCGATATCTGCGGAAAACCGGCTCCGGGCAGTCGTTCCATATCTCGCTTCTGGGAAGCCAGTCCGATATCCCGATCTGGACGAGTACCGTCGATATCAGCGACGCCCCCGAGGCGCGCCCCCGCCTGGACGTGGAAGTCCCCCTAAAGGGAATTCTCGGGCCGTTCCGCGTTAAAATCGATCTGGTTACCCCAACGGGCAAGAGCCGCTATCCGCTCCTCGGGCAAAAAGGTCAGACCAATACCGTGCTCGACAGCCGAATCATCGAAGGAGTGGTCGTCGAGCCCCCCGCGGAGGGAAGCAAGGTCGAGCGCCTGGCGGAACTGCGAGGCCGGCTCTTGGAGACCGTCGACCCAACCAACCCCTCCTGGTGGCAGATATTCTCGAAGAACAAGCTTCTCTCCGGTCCCGCGATCTATGAGGACGGCGAGCCCGAGACACTCCGCGGACAAGAGCCGAGCATTCCCCTTTGGACGAACGAGCTCCCCGGAAAAGAGTATTTCGACGGGCTGCGCGCCAAGATACCTTCGGTACCATTCGATGCCCATTGGGGACAGTGGGACAGTTTTTGGCAGCATTCTCTGGGAAGCGGCCACCTTTCCACCCGTAAAATCGGCCATGACAGCTTCGCGCAGCTCGGTCCCGCCGCCAATTCCCCACTGAAGGCCTGGGAAGCGTACACGATCCCGATCAAAGAGCCGGGGAAGGCCCACCTGCTGGAGATCGACTATCCGGCCGATCAGCCGATGGCCCTGGGGGTCAGTATTCTCGAGCCGTCGGTCACCGGCGGTGTCTTCCCCCGAACCATCGACGGCGGCGTTCATGTCTCGGCCTCGGATATCTCGGACCGAATCTCCGGGCGGGTCCTTCGTTATCAGCTCCTCTTCTGGCCAAAGACCATGACCCCCACGATCCTGATGACCGCGCCCAAAGAGGGGCTGCCGGCGATCTACGGCCGAATCAAAATCTACCGCGCCCGCGATCAATGGGAGTCACGTCCACAGACCGACGGCAGGGATTTCACCGCCGTGATGTCCCGGCCGCTTTTGTGCGACCAGTTTTCCGCACCGCGGAAAAAAGGCTCGATTGGCGTGATGGGGGCCGAGGATTGGAACAGTTTCGACGCAGCGTCGGCCCGCTTGGCGCAATACCTCAATGTCGCCGGCTACAATTCGCTGATTATGTCGGTCGCCGCCGACGGAAGCGCGCTTTACCCGAGCGAAATCCTCCGTCCCAACCCGAAGTTCGACGGGGGCATTTTTCTCCCCAACGGAGAAGACCCCGTTCGCAAGGATGTCCCGGAGCTGATCTACCGCCGGTTCAATCAGCGCGGGATGACCTTTATCCCGATGCTCGACCTCAACGCGCCGCTGCCCGAACTAGAGGAAAACGCTGCCGGGGATGACCTGTTCTGGATAGGACCCGACGGCAAACGACTGAAAATTGCCGCCCCGGACGGCCAGGTTACTCCCTACAATATTCTCCATCCCCGGGTCCAAGAGGCGCTCCTGCGCGCGGTCACCGAATTGCTGCTGCGCTACGCTCACCATCCCTCCTTCGGCGGGGTTGCCCTGGAGCTGTCCGATACCGGGCCGATGCTTCTGCCGAACGACCCGATCTGCGGGCTGGACGACACCCTCTTCGGCTCTTTTGTCAGCGCTCTTTTGGCCAATACCCCGGTTACCGACGAGCTTAAGGCCGCCCTGAGCGAGGCGGCCGCCTCGCGTGACGCCGAGCGTTTCGCGCGCCGCGCGGCACTGCTTCAAGGGGATGTCCAGATTTACTGGCTGTCGTGGCGGGCGGCCTGCGTTCATACGCTCTGCGAAAAGATCGCCGCGACCATCAAGAGCGTTCATCCCGCAGCCCGGCTCCATCTGGTTTGGACCGCGCCGCCGCGCGACGGCTTCTCCGGCGCGATCTTCGCCTCGCCCCATCAGCGCGCCGCGCGTCGGCGTGAGGCGATGGTCCGCTGCGGCTACGATCCGAAACTCTATACAGACGACGATTCCATCATCCTCTATCGTCCCGGACGGGTGGCCGACGGCAGCACACTGCGAACCCTAGAAAGCGGCGACGCGCAGTCGCGCGGCTGTGTGGCGCTCTACCCCAAAAGCGGTCCGGAGGGATATTTACAGGGTACCTATTTCCATCACGACAGCGAAGCGCGGCATTTAACTTCTTTCGACGCCGCCAGTCCGTTCCGTCCGACCTTCACCTCCCTGGAGACGCTCCTGGTTCCGAGCGAAGAAGAAAACCTGCGGCGATTCACCCATCAGCTCGCCGTGGCCGATACCCTTCGCTTCGCCGAAGGGGGGCGAATGCTCCCGCTCGGGGGAGAAGATTCACTGGCGGAATGGATCGACGTGTGGCGGGAACTCCCGAACCGGCCGTTCCAGACGTACTGCCCCGAAACCGGCGCCGACGGCGGCCAAGAGTCCCTTCAGCCGGTCGTCGTTCGGACTCTTTCCACCGAACAGGGGCGCTGGATCTATCTGCTCAACGACGCGCCGTATCACTGCGGGGTACACTTAAGCGTCAGCGCCGAGGCGGGCACGCCGTACGAGACCTTTGTCGGGGGAAGAGCCGCGGCCGAGGCGGAAAGCAGCGGCGGCCGGATCAGCTGGCAGCTCTCGCTGCGCCCCTACGATTTGGTCGCGATGCGGATCACCGATCCTGACTGTGTGATCGCGGAAGTTCAGGTCAACCGCCCCGATGAGATCTGCTCCGCTGGGGGACGGATACAGCGGGCGATCGAAAAGGCGGCCGATCGTCTCCAGATCGCCGCGACCGGAACACAGATCGAGGTCGATAATCCGGGTTTCAACCTCGCGATCACGCAAGAACGTACCGTCGCCGCCGAATCGGACGGGAAGAAGAGCTCTCGGCTGGGGCTGGATATCTCGTACGTCAACATCCTGAAAAAAAACGCGCCTCAAGAGGAAACTTCCAACGGCGACATCCCCGGCTGGGTGATCCTCACTCAGGACACCGGCGGTGCTTGCGACGGCGGTGTTCTCCTCGATCACACCACGGTCCACGAGGGGGACGCCTCGCTGAGACTGAAGTGTTCCTCCCTCCCCGTGGCGGTGATGAGCCGGCCGTTCGTCCCCTCGGCCTCGGGACGGCTCTTCGTCAATCTCGCTTTCGGTATTCCCGAGGGGACAAAAGAGCTTCCGCTTCAAATCTCATTGGTCGGCAGCAGCGCCGACCGGCAGTGGACCCGGACACTCCAGCCCGGAGAAGCGCTGCTTCGCTCGATCGAGCGGAAACGCGCCTCCGGTCAGGTCACCGCGGTCAATGGGATCATCTGGACTCGCGAGGTCCTTCTGTTCGACACCCTCCCGATCGAAGGGCTGGAGCAGACTTCACTGCGGTTTGACCTCACCGGCCCCGGGGCGGTGTGGCTTGACGATATGCGCCTGTACGACACGGCACTGCTTCGTTCCGAGCAGGAGGACCTGGCCCAATGTGTCGCCTCCGCGGCTCGTGCCTGTGGTGAAGACCGATTCGCCGACGCCGCGGCGCTGCTGGAGCTGCCGGCGATGGAGATTCTCGCGCGCTGTGTTCCCGAGGAGGCGCTGGCCAACGCCCCCCCGCGGCCGGAATACGTCCGATTCGACCAGCAGCCCCCCGAGGTCGCCGCTCGGACAGACAGCGGCGGCGACAGCCCCCCGGAAGAGAAAAAGAACTTCTTCAAGAGAATCATTCCCTGGTAGCAGAAAGCGTGGGAAGCAATAGGAAACAAAAAAGCGGCAGCCCCCAGGGCCTGCCGCTTTTTACTCTCGCCGAATGAGCGCCGCCTAAGAGGAATTACAGATGGTACTCCTGCAGCGACTTAACGCTCTCTTTCTGTTCGCGGATCGCGCGGATGCCATCGGCGGCCGAACGAGCGGCGGTCAGCGTGGTGATATAGGGAATTCGCAGTTTGATGGCGTTTTTACGAATATAAGAGTCATCGTGCTGACTCGTCTTCCCGCTGGGGGTATTGACCACCAACTGGATCTCACCGTTCTTCATCGCGTCGATGATATTCGGCGTTCCTTCGTGTACCTTGAGAATCGGGGTCGACTCGATCCCCTTGGATGCCAGCGTCTTGTGCGTGCCGGCCGTCGCCAGGATTTTGAAACCGAGTTCCACGAAACGGCGGGCGACATCGTGAACCGCCGGGCGATCCTGCTCGGCGACCGTAATCAGCACCGTCCCCTTCGCCGGCAGAGTACCGCCGGCGGACTCTTCCGCCTTATAGAACGCCAGACCAAAACTCTCGGCCAGACCGAGGACCTCGCCGGTGGAGCGCATTTCCGGCCCCAGAAGCGGGTCAACTTCGGGGAACATGTTGAACGGGAAGACCGCCTCTTTCACTCCATAGTGGGTGAGGGACCGCGGTTTGAGGTTCAGCGAGGCGAGCGTCTCACCAATCATCATTCTTGTCGCCAGTGAGGCCATCTCAACGTTGCAGACCTTCGAGACCAGCGGAACCGTGCGGCTGGCGCGCGGATTCGCCTCGAGAATGTAGACCGTATCTTGGGAGATCGCGTACTGGATGTTCATCAAACCGACCACTCCCATCTCGACGGCGATCTTTCGGGTATAATCGCGGATCGTCTCGATATGTTTCGGCGGGATACTGATCGGCGGAATGACACAGGCCGAGTCGCCCGAGTGGATACCGGCCAGTTCGATGTGCTCCATCACCGACGGGACGAACGCGTCGGTTCCGTCGGAGATCGCGTCGGCCTCGGTCTCGGTGGCATTCACCAGGAAGCGGTCGACCAAAATCGGGCGCTCCGGAGAAACGTCAACCGCGGCGTTGACGTAGTCGGTCAGCATCTCGTCGTCGTGGACAACTTCCATCGCGCGGCCGCCGAGAACAAACGACGGGCGAACCATCAGCGGATAGCCGATCCGGCGGGCAATCGCCAGCGCTTCCTCGACGCTCGAGGCCATTCCCGATTCGGGCTGCGGGATATTGAGTTTCTGCATCATCTTGCGGAAGAGATCACGGTCTTCCGCCAGATCGATCGTATCAGGGGAAGTCCCGATAATCTTCACCCCGGCCTCGGCCAGCGGACGAGCCAGGTTCAGCGGTGTTTGACCACCGAACTGAACCACCACACCGTCGGGCTGCTCATGCTCGTAGATGCTCAGCACATCCTCCAGCGTCAGCGGCTCGAAGTAGAGTTTATCGCTGGTATCATAGTCGGTCGAGACGGTCTCGGGGTTACAGTTGACCATAATCGTCTCGTAACCGGCCTTGCGCAGGGCCAGCGCCGCGTGGACACAGCAGTAGTCAAACTCGATCCCCTGACCGATACGGTTCGGGCCGCCGCCGAGAACCATCACTTTCTTGCGCTTGGAGACCGGATTGGTCCGATCGGCATTGTAGGTTGTGTAGTTGTAGGTCGAGTAGTAGTAGCGTGCGTCATCGACACCGCTGACAGGGACAAATTCCCATGTCTCTTTCAGACCCAGCGCCAGGCGCTGATCGCGTATCGACTTTTCGCTCACGTCCAAGAGCTTCGCCAAATAGCGGTCGGCGAACCCCTCGAGTTTGGCGGACTTTAAGAGTTCATCGGGAAGGACGCCTCCCTTGTGGGAGAGAATCTCTTTCTCACGGTCGACCAGCTCTTTCATCTGCTGGAGGAAGTAGGCCTTCAGGTGGGTCTTCGCCTGAATCTGCTCGACCGTGACACCGCGGCGAAGCGCCTCGTAGATGAGGAAGTAGCGCAGCGAGTTCGGTTCGTCGAGCCTCTGGAGAATCTCTTCGGTCGACATCTGATCGACATGGTGATAGAACCCCAGACCGTAAGCCCCGATCTCCAGAGATCGGATCGCCTTCTGAAACGCCTCTTTGAAGTTCTTCCCGATGCTCATCACTTCGCCGACGGCGCGCATCTGCGTTCCGAGCTTATCCTGAACCCCTCGGAACTTCTCGAAGGCCCAGCGGGCGAATTTGACGACAACATAATCACCGCTTGGGCGGTATTTCTCTAAGGTCCCATCTTTCCAGTAGGGGAGTTCGTCGAGCGTCATGCCGGTCGCCAGTTTGGCCGAAACAAGCGCGATCGGGAAACCGGTCGCCTTACTGGCCAAGGCCGAGGAACGGCTGGTGCGCGGGTTGATCTCGATCACGACGATTCGGCCGGTGACCGGATCGTGCGCGAACTGGACATTTGTTCCGCCGATGACGCCAATCCGCTCGACAATGCGGTAGGAATATTCTTGGAGCTTCTTTTGAACATCTTCGGAAATGGTCAGCATCGGGGCGGTACAGAAGGAATCCCCGGTATGAACCCCCATAGGGTCGACGTTCTCGATGAAGCAGACGGTGATCATCTGGTTCTTCGCGTCGCGGACAACCTCCAGTTCGAGTTCTTCCCAGCCGATAACCGACTCTTCGATCAGAACCTCGTTGACCAGACTGGCCGACAGTCCGCGCGAGGCGATCGTCCGAAGTTCCTCGATGTCGTGGACGATACCGCCGCCGGTTCCCCCCATCGTGTACGCCGGACGGACAACCACCGGGTAACCCAGTTTTTCGGCAATCTTCTCGCACTCTTGCAAGGTATGCGCCACTTCGCTGCGCGGCGTATCGATCCCCAGGGAAGCCATCGTATCTTTGAACGCCTGGCGATCCTCGCCCCGCTCGATAGCGTCAAGCTGAACACCAATGACGCGGACACCATACTTGGCCAGGACACCGTGCCTTTGCAGGTCAGTCGCCAGGTTCAGCGCCGACTGGCCGCCAAGGTTCGGAAGAAGGGCGTCGGGACGCTCTTTGATGATGATTTTCTCCAGCGACTCGACCGTCAGCGGCTCGATATAGGTCGCATCGGCCATATGAGGATCGGTCATGATGGTCGCAGGATTGGAGTTGACCAGAACAATTTCGTAGCCGAGCGCGCGCAGCGCCTTGCAGGCCTGGGTACCGGAGTAGTCAAACTCACAAGCCTGGCCAATCACGATAGGACCGGAACCAATAATCAACACTTTCTTAACGTCACTGCGTCTGGGCATCGTCAGTCACTCCTCTCTAAAGGATAGCCGCGGTTGATCTGTATTTCGGTCCCTCCGAAAAGGGGGAATCCCCCTTGGGAGAAGACACTCACCCTTTGGATGAACCCAAAATTTCGGTTATTATACTCTCAGGCGCCCGCCCGTCAATGATTCGGGAGCCCTCTTTCCTCCCCGGACCGATGGCACCCGGGTATTTTTTTCGTTAGGATCAAGCCGGAATAATCGTTAAGGTTTAGCCAGCGTTTTTGATTTTCTTATCCTTTTTATTTTCTTTAGTCTACTTTCAAGCGGCATTAGGGACGATAAGAAAATTAGGCAAGATAGAAAAATTAAAACAGACTCTTGCCGAATGTCATACGTTCATTATCCGTTATTAAGCGCGAAAGACCTCCCCTGTCGGAGGAATTTCATTGTAGGCAGCTCGCCTGGAAGGTTCATTGTAGACGAATGTCGGAGCAAACCTCTGAGAAAACCGCCGCGGCCCAATCCACCACGAAACAAGAGCAAACACAGATCAAAAAGAGCGTCAAGCGCCGAGGAGTCGACCCGACGACCAGCGAACGGGTCTACTCCCGCGACGAATTGGAGTTTATGAACGCGCTGAACCTCTATAAACAGCGCAGCGGGCGGATGTTCCCCACCTGCAGCGAGATTCTCGAGGTTCTCCGCTCGCTGGGGTATACCAAGAGCGCGTGAGAGAAAAATCACTCTTGGCCCGATTCGGGAACACCATCGGACATCAGGACCGCTATCCACTCGGTCTCGGGAAACGCCCCCAGGATAATCTTGCAGATCACCGCCAGCGGCGGCGCCAAAAAGACGCCGGCCAGCCCCAGAAACCAGCCGCTGACAAACAGAGACAGCAGGACGACCAAAGCCGACAGGTCGAGTCCTTTGCCGAGCCACCGCGGCTCGAAGATGTACCCCATCACAATGTGGATTCCAATCATTCCGACCGCCACTAAAATGCCGTCGGTGATTCCGCTGTCGACCGTCGCCAGTATCAGCGGCGGAATCGCCGCGACAATCGGCCCAATGTTTGGAATATAGTTCAGAAGGAACGCCAAGATTCCCCACAGAAGGGGGTATTGAACCCCGAGGATAGTGAGGACGACCGTCGAGAGGAGCCCGGTGATCAAACTCACCTTGGTCTTGATGATGAAGTAGTGCTGAATCTTGTTTTTTAGATCGCGTATCTTCGCGCTCGTCTCGAAATCGCGAGATGCCAGCGCCAGCGAGATTTTATCTGGAAGATGGAACGACTCGAGCAGCATGAAGATCACTAAAATCATAATCGTCAGCGTATTGCTGGCCAGCTGAGCGATCTCGCCGGAAAACTCTCTCAAGAAGCCGAAGAGCATATAGGAGCCGCTGCGCACGGCGTCTTCCGATGTTGCCCCCAGCCGAGAGGACAATTTCTTTCCCGCCGCCCCCTGAAGCTCCGCCGAATCGGGAACAGTCAAGGTGGTTTCGGCCTTGATCGGCGACGGCGGGCTGATCGGTATCGGGGATTCGGTCGGTATCAAAGCCCCGGCCGGCGCTGGGGCGGGTCGGTCCAGCAGGGAGAGCAGACGCGGTGTTTTCGCGCTGGAAACGGGATCGTCCGACCTGTGGAGAAACACCACCGGGCGGGCACCCCCGCGCGCCGGCGCGGCGGGGAGCGAAGTCTCCTCCGCCTCTGGCTCGGCGCCGGTGCGGCGAGGGAGTTTGATCGGAATATACTCTTCCAGATGGATCGGCAGCGACAGAAGCCTCTGCTCCAGCCGCTCGTGGTACTCGGGAAGACGATCGGTGAATTGCGCCAGCTGATTGGCCAGGGTGCCGACCGTCAGAAGCGAGATGACAAACGCCAGAAGAATCACCACGATCAGTGCCAGGACCCGAGACAGCCGCATCTTGGATCGAAGCCAATTAAACGGGATCAAAAGGATCAGCGCGAAGAAGGTCGCCATCAAGATGGGAGCCAGCAGCCCTCGAATCGCGTGGATTCCCCCCGCCACCACGACAATCGACGCGGTGATCAGCGAGCTTTTCATCAGCTGCCCGCTTTTGTCGTTTCCCAGCGGGGATGGAGATTCGTGCGGAAGATTATCCGGCATAGGACGCTCTTTGGGACTCATCGCGTGTGCCTCCCTCTTTGTTTTCCCCCTCGCGCAAAACGGCAAGGGGTATAAACTGGGTAGTTTTCAGAAACTGTGCCGTATTTTCCGTACTTTTCGGTTATTTCGATGAGAATCTTAAGCGATAAGGGAAAACTTTCCCCAAAGTACCCCGTTTACAACCCGCTTGGGGCAGAAAAAAAGCGCCCCACCCAATGGTGGAGCGCTCTTGTTTCGGCGGCGTTCGCTCACGCACAATGGTTAGTCAAGCGCCGGCTCGGTATAGGTAAGATTCCAAGCGGCCGCGACGTTCTTGCAGGTCACCTTGCCGTCGATCATGTTCAGACCCGGAATCAGCTCGGGGCAGACACCGCAGGCCTTCTTCCATCCGTTGTCGGCCAGCGCCTGGACATACGGGAAGGTCGCGTTGGTCAGCGCCACGGTGGAGGTTCTCGGAAGACCGCCGGGGATATTGCCGACGCAGTAGTGGATCACCCCCTCTTCGACATAGGTCGGCTCGTCGTGGGTTGTCGCGTGCGAGGACTCGAACGTACCGCCCTGGTCGATCGCGACGTCGACCAGCACCGTTCCGGGCTCCATGAGCGAGAGCATCGAGCGGGTCAACAGGTGCGGTGTCTTGCCGCCGGGAACCAGGACCGCGCCGACCACCAGGTCGACTTGCGGAAGCTCGCGGCGGATGTTGTACTCCGAGGCCATCAGTGTACGGACGTTCGCCGGAAGAGTATCTTCAAGATAACGCAGGCGGGGGAGGGAGATATCGCAGATGACCACGTCGGCACCCATACCGGCAGCGATCTTCGCGGCGTTGGTTCCAACGATACCGCCGCCGAGGATCAGCACCTTCGCCGGTTTCACACCCGGAACACCACCGAGGAGGATACCCTTGCCCCCCTGGGGTTTCTCGAGGAAGGCGGCGCCGACCTGAATCGAGGTACGGCCGGCGATCTCGGACATGGGGGTAAGCAGCGGAAGGGAACGATCACTCTTCTGCACCGTCTCGTAGGCAATGCAGGTCGCGCCGGAGGCGAGCATCGCGTCGGTCAGCTCGCGATCGGCGGCGAAGTGGAAATAAGTGAAAAGGGTCTGACCGGGACGAATCTTTTTGAATTCGGACTCGACCGGCTCTTTGACCTTAACGATCAGCTCGGCCTGGGCAAAGATTTCGTCGGAGGTCGAAAGAATCTTGGCGCCGGTCTCGAGATAATCCTCGTCGGCAAACCCGCTAGCCGCGCCGGCGTTCTGCTCGATAATCACTTGGTGCCCGCTTTTGACCAGCTCGTAGGCGCCGCCCGGGGTAAGGGCAACTCGGTTCTCGTTGTTCTTCATCTCCTTCGGGATTCCGACGATCATGTTTGACCCTTTCTTTAACTACAGGTTCAACCGCGTTTCAGTTTCAAGCGAATCGCTTCTCTTAAAACCGCCACCAAAAAATAGCCCCCGGTCGGTCGTTCCTATTGAAACAAGGGCCGGCCTCGGCTACACTTTTAATGAGCGGATTTTAAAAATATCAAGAACGGGTGTCAAGGCACAGGAAGCGCTGAAACCCCCTAAAACAAGAGTTTTTTTCGGCTTTAACCGAAAAAATTTTCCTCGCGTTCGCATTAAATGAAAGAACAATAAGGTACAATTATGAAGCCTCTCCCGATAGAAGAAAACCACTCCCATATCTCTCGCCGTCATCTGCTTGCCGCCGGATGCGCGGCGCTCGCCGGCGGATCACTGCGCGCCGACGATAATACTCAAAGCGGTGATCAAGCCGCGGCCAACGGTGCCGCACAGGCGGACCGAGTGCCGCTGATCCTCCATCAAACCGACCTTTTCCGCCCTCACGGCGACCCCGATGACCACTTTGACCTGGCGACTGTTTTCGCGCTGGCTCTGCGGGGCCAGGCCAAGATAGCCGGTATCGTCATCGACTCTCCCCCGCCCAGGCGCGTCGGCGACCCCGATGTTGCCGCCATCGCCCAAATGAACCGCCTCTGCGGGCTGTGTGTCCCCGCGGCGGTCGGCTCGGGACCACTGATGAGTTCAATCACCGACTCGATGCCTCAGCTGGACCGAACCGATTGCGGCGCGATTGAGCTGATCCTCTCCGCGCTGCGCGGCGCCCCCGGCCGGCTCCATATCACCTGTGTCGGCTCGGCCTCCGACATTGCCGTCGCCGCCCTTCGTGACCCGGAACTGTTCGCCGGCCGCTGCGCCGCCATTCACTTGGACGCCGGCAGCGCGCACGACAACCCCGATCGCCCGGAGCAGCTCGAATTCAACGTGAGTCTCAACCCGATCGCCTATGCGTCACTTTTTTCTTCTCCGGCGCCGATATGCTGGTATCCCTGCTGGGATACGACGGAATCGTGGCAGTGCGGTCCCAACGGCGCTTTTTATAAGATGTCTCACCGTGTTGCCTTGGACGGAATCTCGAAGCGACTGAGGAATTTCTTCACGTTTATGCTTGACCGAACCGAATCGGCCAAATGGCTCGCCGCCCTCGACGCCGATATGGATGACCGTCACTGGGAAGAGATCCTTACCCATAATCGCGGGATGTGGTCGACCGCCAGTATCCTTCGGGCAGCGGGGCAGACGGTGACGCGTGACGGCGATATCGTCCCCGAGGACGCGATCGATCCGAACGATACCCTCTACCGAATGGAATCGATCGAGGTCACCTGCACAAGCGACGGCTTTACCACATGGAAACATTCCGAGAAAAAGACCAACCGGCAAATATTTCACATTCTCGACCTCGAGCGCTATCCCCTCGCGATGGGGCACGCCGTCAACACGCTCCTAAAAGAATTTTAACCTCACCGGCGCGCCGCCAATCCGGAAGATAAAACCCCTTTTCATAAAAACATATGGGGGGTATAATTCCCCCCATATTGAGTGAAATAAGGCAACAATCTCCTTCTTTGCCGCCGCGGGCCGTCTCAGCGAAGCGGTTTTTCTTCGGCAAGGACGCGTGAGAGAGTATATCAAACGGCCCATCCTCCCCGGCCTTTGGGGCCGCGGGCGTCACGTTCAAAAATTCGCCTTTCCAATCCGCGCGAATTTTCTTAAGTGGCCCCAAGAGGGGGTTCCTCGCCCAGAGCGAGTCATTCAATCGAAAGACAAGTGCAGATGACGCGCAAAGCGTCTTTTAAACGTATCGGCAATTAGGAATTATTACGGTCAGCAGAATGGACCCACAAGGAAACAAATCGAGTCATTGGGATGACGATCTTGTCCAGGTCAACGGTAATCAAGACATTGCCTGCGGCAGCGGCGCGTTTTGTGACAGTGGCACGAACGAGGATCAGATGAAAGACAATTCAGAAGAAAAAACCCCCTCCCCCGCCAAGCGTGTCCCCCTTCGTCGAGGAACAAAAAAAGCCGTGCGCAAAACCACTCCCGTCAGGAAGACACTCGATATCTCGAGTCACGGCGGCGATGAAACGCTCGATCTGTCCCTGATTCCCAGCGAGGAGCCGAAAAAACGCCGCGGCCGTCCGAGGAAGGTGTCCAGTGAGGCCGATCTGATCGAGAAGGCCGCGGTTTTCGGCGCCCTTGCCGCCCAAATTAGCGGAAGTGCCGAAAAGCAAGCCAAAAGCCAGTCGGCCCGATCGGTGAAGGCCTCCGCTGACGCAGAGTCTAACGATGAAAGCGCCCCTCGCGCCAAGCGCGGCCGTCCCCGCAAAAAGGTGACCGCCGCCGAAGAGCTGAATGAAGAGCCGAGGACCGAAACGCCCGCGGCCAAAAATACGGCGCAGGAGCAAGAGACTTCGTTCTTCGATTTTTTCGCGAACGACATTTCCTCCGACATCTCCTGGTACGAGCCGGCCAAGATCGACAAAGCCGATCCGCAGCCCGAGCCGCAGCCGCGGCCTCGTTCGTCCGCCAAACCGTCTCGCCGCGCCGCGGCGGCCGAAGATCAGCCGGCTGAACCGGCCGCTGATGGGCACGCCGACATCAACGGTTTCGACGACTTCGACAAAATCGATTTCGGTCACACCGACATCGATTTTGCCCCGCGGCAAAACGCTCCCGCTCAAGAAGCCCCACGTCCGGCTGCCCCCGCCAAACTCTCGAAAGAGGCCGCCGAGAAACTCTGGGCTTCCCAATTCTCGGACGACGCTCCACAAGAGGACGATTACCCCGCCGGCAAAAGAGCGCCCCGGCGTGAAAATAATCCCCCGCGATGGGAGGACCGTCCGACTCAGAAGAAAGATGAATTCGATTTCTCTGACGACCCGGACATCTCCTTCACTCCCCGTGCCCAAGCTCAAGCGCCGGCCCCCCGTCGAGGACAGCAGCCGCGACAAGAGGAACCGCGCTTCAAAGACGTCGGCCGACCGCGTCCGGAAGGCCCTCGCCGCGTGGATGACCGTCCCCGTATCGATAACCGTCAGCGCGTGGACAGCCGTCCCCGTGCCGATAGCCGTCCCAGTGTGGATGACCGCCCCCGTGTCGATAGCCGTTCCCGCGTAGATGATCGCCCCCGCGCAAACAACTACCCGCGCGTGGAGGAACTTCCGCAAGTCGATGACCATCCGCGCATGGATGACCGCCCCCGTCCGGAGGGTCCCCGCCGCGGAGACAATCGCCGCCGCGGAGATACTCTCCCGCGTGAAGACAGCCGACGTCCCAGCCGCTTCGACGAGCGTGTTTTCGATGAGCGGCCCTTCGACGAGCGCTCCTTTGACCAGACCGGTTTCGAGGAGCGTGGTTTTGACGACCGCGCCGTCGAACAGCGGGCTGTTTACGAACGTGCCGAGCAGCCGCGCCAGCAGCAGTTCGAGCCGCGTCACACGCGCGACGCCGATCGCCGCCGGCAGCGTCCTCGTCCCGAGCAGGAAGATGCCCCGATCCCAGCCGTCACCGACAACGTACCCGAGCGTCAGGAAAGCGATCACTCCTTCCCCAGCTGGGAAGAGACCATCTCGCAGGTGATTCGATTCAACATCGACCGCCATCGGCAGCACAAAGACGGCGCTCAGCGCCGCGGTCCCAACAACAATCAGCGCCGTGGCCCGGGCAGGCCTCAGCAGCGCCGAGGGAACTAACGGCCGCAAGAGGCGGTTTCGCTGACATCACGATTATTCCGGTGACGCAACTGTTATGGATCGACTGACCTTCGCGCCGCTGCTGGGAAGCATTCTTTTTGTCGGGATCTTTCTGGCCACCTTGATCGCGGGTCTTCGGTTTTTTCCACTTCAGGGCGTCACCGGATCGCGCCGGCGGGTTTTGCTGGCGCTGCGCGGCGTCCTCTACTTTCTCTTCGCCCTGCTGCTGCTGCGTCCCAGTATTCTTTTGCGTGAAACCGTACCCTTGCCGTCGGCCCTGATCATCGCCGTCGACACGTCCGAAAGTATGACCCTCTCCCAAGGGGAAATGACACGCTTTGAGGCGTTAAAACGGGCCCTTGTCCCCTTGAACGATAAGCTGAAACGTTTCACCGATTCGGGAAACGAGCTTCTCGTTTTCGGTTTCGATTCTCACGCCCTTGCGCTGCCGGCCGACTCGGCGGGCATTGCCCTTCCGGATACCCCCCGAGGGGAATTGACCGCTTTTGGAACCGCTCTTCCCGAGATGCTCGCGCAAAACGCCGGAAAACGCATCCTGGGAACGATCCTCCTTTCCGACGGAACCGAGCACGCCGAGATCACCGACGGCACAAGCGCCTACGGGAAGTCGGCCCAAGACGCCGCGCTTCGATTCCGGGACGCGAAGGTTCCGATCTGGCCGGTCTGCTTCGGTCAGTCCGATACCGAACTGCCATGCGATATCGCGGTCAAAGAACTCTCGCTTCCGGCGCGGGTCTTCGCGCGCAATACGATCACCGTCTCGGGGCTGATTCAGGCCACCGGCTGTCAGGGGCGGTCCACTGCGGTGACCCTCCAGATGGAACAACCCGACGGAACCGTTCTTGAGGTCGGCCAAACATCGATCAGCGCCGAGAGCAGCCGTGAGCTGATTCCTTTCAGCTTCAAGTACGCCCCGGAGAATCCCGGGCAATGGAAGATCTCGATCCGCGCCGAGCAGATGCCGGGCGAGATACTCTTGCTGAACAACGTCAAAAGTGACTTCATCGATGTCATCGATGGCGGGTTTGCCCTCCTTTGCCTGGAGGGGACGACCCGCTTTGAACAGAAGTTCATCCGCCTGGCGCTGGAGTCCTCAGCGGAACTGCGAACCGACTACGCGCGCATTACCCCCGACAAAAGCGTCACCTTCAATGGCACCAGTGAGGTTCAGCGGCTGGCCGCTTCGGCCGCCGCGCGGGCATCGCTGGTCGACGACTTCTTCGCCCCGGGGCGATACGCGGGGTACATCTTAGGAGATATCGACTCCTCGGCCTTCAAGCCCGAGGAACTCCGGGCGCTGGCCGACCGTATTCACGACGGCGCCGGGTTGATTCTCACCGCCGGCGACCGCGCCTTCTCGGCGGGGGGATACGACCAAACGCCGCTGGCGGAACTCTTCCCCGTAACGCTCGACGGGATGAAACGGCTCCCGCCGGACGCCCCGCCCGAATTGTTGGAGCGTCAGCGTCGGGAACGCAGGCGTCCGGCCGCGGTCGAACCGACTCCCTTCGGTGAAGAGCACTTCTTAACTCAGCTGAGCTTAGAGCCGGAGAAAAGCCGTCAGCTCTGGCAGGCACTCCCCGAACTGGAGACCGTCTGGACCTTGGGAGAGCTGAAAAACGGCGCCGATGTCCTGCTCCAGACCCAAGAGGCTTCCCACGACCCGATTTTGATCACCCAGACCGTCGGCAAGGGACGCGTCGCGCTGGTCGCCACAGACTCAACATGGCGCTGGTCGCTGGGGGGCTTCGGCGACGAACAAACACGATTCTGGAGACAGCTTGCCCTCTGGTGCGCCAACCGTGACCAGCTGCGCCCCGGCGAGCTTCTGGTCCAGCTCGACCGGCATCGCTTCACCCACTCCGAGACGATTCCCGTCCGGGTTCTCTACCGGCCGTTTGAAACTCAGTCCGCCGAAAACCTAAAGCTCGACGTTCAGCTCCTGGGACCCGACGGCACCGGCGGCACAATCCCCCTGCGTCCCGACAAGAACAGCGGGGGGATGCTCTCCTTCTCGGGGAGTCTCGCCGCCGACACCAAGGGGGACTATCTTATCACCGCCGAAGTCACCGACCCGAGCGACAGGACCTTCCGCCGCGAGGGGAACGGGCGTTTTTTGATCGAGCAGTACAACCCCGAGCTGGAGAACAGCGCGGCCTCCCCCGAGACTCTCGCCAATATGGCGCGGATCACCTCAGGCGAACTCCTCTTGCCCGAAGCGCTTCCGGGCCTGGTCGATGAGCTTCTGGCCAAGTCAGAGGCGTTGACCGAGACACGTCAAAACCGGCAAACTCTCTACGACCGCTGGCCGTTGTTTGTTTTGTTTATTCTTCTTATCTCCTGCGAGTGGTTCCTCCGCAAAAAGTGGGGGGCGGTCTAAAAATCGGCGTTCTTGCCGCACCGTGAGTTTTCGATACATCCGCTGCGGCCGTTATTCCGGGATAACTCGGGGTTGAACATTCCATCCGCCGTATATCCACAACAAGTGGAATCGCGCCGCTTGTGCCGCCTGGGAGAGCTTTGACAATCCCCAAGTAATATTTAAAAAGCTTCTCCCGCCGGGTCGAATCAATGATTAGGGATTGTTGCCGCCCGAATTATACATACAGCGAAGTAACGCGTCGGATTTAATGACCTCTCTTTCCTGCTTTGACACAACAGTGTGGAGGTACCGCCATCTGTTCCTCACGGTGGCGGTCGTGGCTCTCCTATTGTTAGGATGGCCCGTGAAAAGTGTCCGGGCAGATGTGCAGCACCCCTACTCGGCCGTCGCTAAAATCATCGGGCACGGCGACCGGATTCAGACCAACTCGGGCCAGTCGCAGGCGGTTTATTACGGCAGCGGCGTCTACGCCGCGGAATCGGGCGAACTCGGCATTGTTCTGACCAATTGGCACGTGGTCAGCTCCTCTGAAGGCCTTCTCGATATTCGCTTTCCGACCTTTCGTTCTCCCGGCGCGGTCATTCTCGCCGACGACGTTTGGGATATCGCCGCCGTCGTCGTTCACAAACCGCCGTTCGTTCCTATCCCGATCTCGCTGGAGGTTCCGCAGATCGGCGATGAGCTCTGGGTTGGGGGGTATGGCAGCGCCCCCGGGCTGGAAGAATTCCAAATGTCCAGCGGCCCGGTTCTCAGTTACTCGATTATCGATTACAGCGCGTTCCCCTGGCTGAAAGAGCCGCTTCCGGGTGAGACGCTGATGATCGGCACCGCCGTGCGGTTCGGCGATTCCGGCGGCCCTATTCTCAACCGATGCGGAGAGCTGGCGGGGCTCCTGTGGGGATCAGACGGCAACCTGACGATGGGAACCTTCTGCCTCCGCATCCAGGCCTTTTTGACCCAGGCGCAGTTCCAGCTGGCGCACCTCCCCTCCAACGCGCAGCAGTTCTTCGGCCAGGCGCTGCAAAGCCCCACGGTGAAGAAGATCTCTATCGCCTCCACCCCGGCGCAGCAGGCGCTCAAACGCTCGGGAGTCTTCCCCATCTCCAGCGTGCCGGTCTACACGCCTGCGCGCAACTCTCGTGTCTACCGCGACCCGCCCAAGTACTACAAACCGGCGACCACCTCAAATATCCAAACCGACGGACAGACGGGACGGCAGGATTCCCCCCCCAGCCCCGACTTTATTCGCAAGCGCAACGCCTACTTGGCCGCGCACCGCAACGGCTACACCCTTCCCCCCTATCCGCCGATCGAGTCCCCGAC
>CADBTE010000098.1 GCA_902797455.1 uncultured Planctomycetota bacterium
TCTCCCCAGTTGTTGCAGTCGACCCACTCGAATCCCCTCTGCTCGAAGTCGCACTCGTAGAGGGCTTTCTGGCTTTTATAGAGGTTGTTCAGATCGGCGAGACACTTTTGCAAACCGCCGTGCGTATCGCCGAACTGCAGCAGGTGCCAGTCGAGACTTTTGTTGAAGTCCCATTCGTTCCATTGCCCGAAGTCGCATCCCATGAACAGGAGCTTCTTGCCGGGGTGGGTCCACATATAACTGTAGAGAAGACGGGCGTTGGCGAATTTTTGCCACAGGTCGCCCGGCATATTGTTGATGATCGACCCCTTGCCGTGGACCACCTCGTCGTGCGAGATCGGGAGAACGAAGTTCTCGGAAAACGCGTAGAGAAGACTGAACGTCAGCTGATTGTGGTGGTACTTGCGGTGGATCGGGTTGCGCCGGAAGTACTGCAGGGTATCGTGCATCCACCCCATATTCCACTTCATCGAGAAGCCGAGCCCGCCGGTGTAGCCCGGGCGGGTGACCCCGCCCCAGGAGGTCGATTCCTCGGCGATCGTGAGGATCCCCTTGTGGCGGGTATGGGTCTGCTCGTTCATCAGGCGCAGGAAGTCGATTGCCTCGAGATTTTCGCGCCCGCCGTATTTGTTCGGGATCCATTCCCCCTCTTTGCGGCTGTAGTCCAGGTAGAGCATCGAGGCGACCGCGTCGACCCGCAGACCGTCGATGTGGTACTTATCGAGCCAGAAGAGGGCGTTGGAGACGAGGAAATTCCGCACTTCGGTTCGGCCGAAATTGAAGATGTACGTCCCCCAGTCGCGGTGCTCTCCCTGACGCGGGTCGGCGTGCTCGTAGAGCGCCGTTCCGTCGAATCGGGCCAGGCCGTGGGCGTCTTTGGGGAAGTGGGCCGGAACCCAGTCGAGGATCACGCCGATGTTGTTCTGGTGGCACTGGTCGATCAGGTACATCAGATCTTCGGGGGAGCCGAAGCGCCCGGTCGCGGCGAAGTAGCCGATGACCTGATACCCCCAGCTGGCCGAAAGGGGATGCTCGGCCAGGGGAAGCAGCTCGATATGCGTGTAGCCGATTTTTTTGACGTACTCGATGAGCTTCGGGGCTAAGTCGCGGTACGAGAGGAACTTATCCGGATCGTCGGGGGAGCGGATCCAGGAACCGAGGTGGACCTCGTAGATCGACACGGGGCTGTTAAGCCACGAGGTATCGTTTGTTTCGCGCCGCGAGAGCCAGTCTTGGTCGTTCCAGGCGTAGGAATCCAGATCGGTGACGATCGACGCGGTGCGGGGGGGGACCTCGGTTTGAAAACCGACCGGGTCGACTTTCTCTTCGATCCCCGCGGCCGACTCGACCCGGTACTTATAGAGGGTCCCGGGGCCGATCCCCGGGACGAACGCCTCCCACAGCCCCGAGGGGCTGTGCCGGAACATCACGTTGGCGTCGGCGTTCCAGCCGTTGAAGTTCCCGACCACCGAGACGCGCGAGGCGTTCGGCGCCCAGACGAGGAAGTTCACCCCCTCGATCCCGTCGACCGTTCGCGGGTGGGCGCCGAGCTTATTGTAGAGCTCCCAATGGGTCCCCTCGCCGAAAAGGTAGAAGTCAAGTTCGGCCATCACCGAGGAAAACGTCATCGGCGCGGGGGGATTCCCCGTGCCGGTGGTGGAATTTGAGGGATTGGTACTCATGGGGGAAGCGGCTCCTGCGGGAGGGTTTCTACAATATTAACACGCACCGGGGTGCGGCTTTTAATCCGCAAAACTTAACGCGCGATCACAGACCGAAGACGCGCAGAATCTCGACCGGGCTGGTGACGCCGTCTTCGATCAGCTTCACCGCCAGATCGTGGAACGGAACCATCCCCATCTCTTCGCCGATCTTCTGCAGGACGCTGGTTTCGCGGCGTTCCAAAATAGCGTTGGCCATCTCGTCGGACTTCAGCGGAAGCGCCTCGGCAACCAGCGAGCGGCCCGAGTAGCCGGTTCCGTTGCACTGTTCGCAGCCGACCGGCTCGAACCACTTGGTGATCTGTTTTTCGCGGCGAAGCACGTGGATGGTGTTCGGCGTGCTGGAGCTCATCTCTCGGCGGCAGTGCGGGCAGAGGCGGCGCACCAGACGCTGGCACATGACGAACTCTAAAGAGCTGCGCAGCGTGAACGGCTCGACCCCCAGTTCGAGGAATCGGGAGATCGCGCTGGCCGCGTCGGTAGCGTGGAAGGTCGACAGCAGCAGGTGCCCGGTCAGCGCCGCCTGCATCGCCGCCTCGGCGGTCGGCCGGTCGCGGATTTCGCCGACGACAATGACGTCCGGGTCTTGACGCAGCAGGTAGAGCAGCAGCCGGTCAAGCGTGGTATCGCCGTCCTGCGAGATCTCGATCTGCGAGACCCCGTCGATCGCCGACTCGATCGGGTCTTCGAGTGTCACGATACTGCGGACCGTCCCGATATCGTACTCATCCTGCTTGACCAGGTGGCGCAGCATCGCCGCGACGGTGGTCGACTTGCCGGTCCCGGCCGGCCCGGTGACGAGGATCGCCCCGCTGGTTCGGGTGGCGGCCCGCTTGAGACTTTCGAGGATCTCTTCGGTGAAGCCGAGTTCCTCGGGGAGCTGGTAGAGGTTGCCCGAGGAGAAGAATCGGGCGACGATCCGCTCGCCGTAGAGAACCGGGACGGTACTGATGCGGATTTCACGCGAGACGTTCGGGATCAGCCCCGAGGGGATGCGGCCTTCCTGAGGAACCCCTTGTTTGAAGGTGACCAGGTTCGCCAGCACCTTGATGCGGGCGGCGATCTGGTAGACGTTCGATTGCGGGAGCATACCGGCTAAGTGAAGAACACCGTCCAGACGGAAACGAACCTCGACCCCCAGCCGCCCCGGCTGGAAGTGGATATCGCTGGCCGAGCGCGCGGCGCCCTCTTGGAAGATGCGCTGAATCATCGCGACGATGAAGTCCGATTTCGACGCCCGCGATTCGGCGACCCACTGCGCGAAGGCCGACGTCAGACTATTGTCGGGAACCATCTTCTCCTGTTCTTGCGAGGCGTTTCCCTCGGGCTTGTCTTTCTCGGCCGCCTTCGCGTCGGAGACGGGCTGTTCCTGATTGTTTTCCTGGTTCTTGCGGGTAAACATGGAGTCGGCTCCCCTTAAATGGTGCGTCAGATGGAAAATTTACCTGGTGTCAGTGTTCTTGCGAACGGTTTTCCTCAATGATTTTTTGGCTGATCTTTTGGGCCAGATCGGCGGGGATCGCGAAACTGATCCCCTGATAACTCTCGCCTATGATCGCCGTATTGATGCCGATGACCTTTCCGTGCAGGTCGACCAGCGGCCCGCCGCTGTTGCCGGGATTGATCGCCGCGTCGGTCTGGATATAAATCTGCGCCGAACCGTCGCGGGTCTTTTGGTCGCGGCGGTCTTTCGCGCTGATGATCCCCATCGAGACCGAGTGGTCGAGCCCGTAGGGGTTCCCGATGGCGATGACCGTCTCGCCGACCTCGACGGACTGGCTGTCGCCCCAGGTGATGGAGGGAAGATCGAGCAGGGTGATCTTCAGAACCGCCAGGTCGTTGACCGAGTCGGAACCGACCAGCTCGACCCCGCCGGACTGGAGGCGGCCGTCGCTGAGGCGCACCTCCATATGCTGAAGGTTCACGCCGCGCTCCCCGACGACGACATGCCGGTTGGTCAGGACATAGCCGCGCGGGTCGATAATGATCCCCGTTCCGCTGGAACGGCCCATACTGATACCGACGACGCTCGGCCCGACCGCTTTGACGATCCAGGGGACGCGCGAGTTGGCTTCGGGGACCTCGGCGAGGAATTTCAGCGCCTCCTCTCGCTTGGCGCGTTCGACCCCTCGGACGACGGAATAGACGATCCGTTCGGCCAATGACGGAATCAGGAGCAGACCCAAAAGAAAGCAGAGGGTAAACATAAGGTACCCAAACCGCCTCTGCGAAGAGATCGAACCCTCCGCCGGGAGATGGTCTGCTATCGACTGGCCGTCCAGTAATGAGAGCTCATTCCGTGCAAATTGTCCATAGTCCATGACCCCTATTATAACAAAAAAAAGGCCCAATTCCACAATAAAATCCAGAGGACAGGTTTTTTTTCGGGGTTTCGCCCAATAGATTCGGGGGTCACTCAACACAGAAGACCGGCAGTCCCCGAACCAGCCCGTCGGAAACTAAGGGAAGCGCGCCGGCGGCCGCCGGAAGCGTCCCCAGGTCGACGGCGCGCGGGGCCCCCTCGCCGCCGGGAGCGAAGAGGACCATTCGGCGGGGTTCCCCCTCTATATCCGGCGCGTCGGCTATATCCGGCGCGTCGGCCGGGCGGAGGAACCAGCCCCCCCGCGTGTCGGTATCGAGCCAGCCGACGGGGCGGTAGACACCGGATACCCGCTCGACCATCTCGTCCAGCTGGCGGTCGTCTTTATCGACCGTCAGCTGCGCGGTCGGGAGGAAGGGGAGAATCTCGGCGGCCGTCAGCCGGGCGGCGGCGGTCCGCGGCGAGCCGTCGAAAGGATCGAGCCCGTCGGGGATCCGCTCGTTGGCCAAGAGCTCCTGCCAGACGCCGACCCGAGCGGCGAAGTAGCGGTCCCCCGCGGCGAGGACCTTCGCCGTATCGCGCAGAAGATAGACCGTCAGCAAGGGGTCCGGCCCGCCGGCGCGCATATCGACCAGCAGCGCCGACCAGCCGCCGTACCACTTCGACGGGCTTTCCGGGCGGAGGGAATCGGGGATCGCCCGCGCAGCGGTTCGCCAGCGGCCGTAAAGCTCCCCCACAGCCAGGCGGCGCGCCGAGGCGGCCTCGTCGGCCGAAAGCGTGACCTGGCCGGTCTTGCCGAACAGGTCGGCCCGATAGGGATTCTCCCCCTCACGGGGGGGCTCGGTGAGGTAATAGTACTGCCCCGGCGCCGGCTCGTGGATCCACGTCTCCTCCAGCGGGAAGTTCAGCAGGGCGCTGATCCCCTCGCAGATCGCCGCCGGATGGGCGTCGGCGGCCCAGTCGGCCAGGCGCTGGTCGAAGACCTTCCACTGGGGGAGGAACCCCAGGCGGTTTTGGTTTTCGGTGTAAAAGTCCAGCGCCGTTTGGGCCGCGTCGGCGGTGACCGCGAAGCGGTTGAGTTTTTCGGCGCTGGCGGCGACAAAGCGGTTCCAATCCTCCAGCGCCGCGAGGTATTCGACCACGTCGGCGGCCCGGGCGAAATCGGCGCTTTGGTCGGCGGCCGTATCGAGGAGAAATTCTTTCCAGCGGCGAAGATCCCCCGAAAAGCCGCCGAAGGCGCTTAGCTTTCGCTCAAAATCGAGGCGAACCAAAAATTGTTTCTGCAGCGCCGCGATTTTTTCGGCCAGGGGACGCGCCTGTTCGGCGTCGGGCAGGCGCTCGGACAGGGCAAGGAGCCGGCCGCAGGCGGCCTCGTCGACCGGGTAGATTCGCTCGATCGCCCGAAACTCATCGGCCAGCGGGGCGAGGCGCTGTTCGATCGACGGCTGCGGCGGTGCCACCGGTTCTTGGGCAGGTTCTTGGACAGGATCTTGGGCCGGTTCCGGTTCGGGCGGCGGCACCGGTTCGAGCGGCTGAGGAGTCCCCGGTTCGGGGATCGGCTCGCTTATCGGTTCCGGTTCGCCGATCGGCCGCGGCTGGCTCACCGGCCCGGCGGCCGGCGCTTCGGCCGGTTCGGGCGCCGGCGGTTTTTCCCGAGCGAAAAAGAACACTCCCCCCGCGACAAGGACCAAACCGGCGGCGAACCCCGCGGCGGCGGCCAGCAGGGGCCGCGGCGCTTTCGGTTGGTCGTTTTTGACGTGTCTGGTCATGGGGCCCTTACACTCCCGCGAACGAATCCAGGCAGCCCGCCTGGTAGAGGATCTCGCCGCGGAGGTTCTCGGCGATCGGGATCATCTTCCCCAGTCCCGGATGCTCCGCCGGGAGCTGGCTGAAAATCAGATCGGCGAAGGTCTGGCCTTCCCCGAGCGATTCTTTGTTGGGGACGATCATCACCAGCCGCTGCGCCGCGCGCGTCATCGCGACATAGAGCATATTGAGCGAGTCGCGAAGCTCGGCCTGCTCGGTCATATCGTAGCAGGCGCGGAACTCTTCGGGGAGGACGAAACGAAGCTGCTGCTTGAGAATATGCTGTACCGTCACGATCGGCTCGGTCGGGCTTGGGCGCTCCACCAGGTAGGGGGGAAGAACGTCGATCAAGGGCTGATCCAGCTCGGGGAGGATCACCGTGTCGAACTCCAGCCCCTTCGAGGCGTGGATCGTCATAACGCGGATTTTCGACGCGCTTGCCAGCTCGATCTTCCCCGCCTCCAGCAGCTCGAGGAGCCGGTCACAGCGGCGGCCGCCGGCGGCGGTAAAGCGGACCGCCTCTTTGAGCGCGGCGTCGGCGAACTGCTTTTCCCGCCGGCTCGAGATCGACAGCGACGCGGTGAAGCGCTGCAGATAGGGGACGAGCCCCTCGGCGGCCATCGCCTCGCGGATCGCGCGCGAAAGGGCCGGCCCTCCTTGTTTGGCGGTCTGCTCGGGAGGAAGCGCCGGATCGATCCCGAGAAACTCGGCGGCGGCCGGGTTTTTCGCCAGAGCGTACACCGCGATCGTGTGACCCGGGTGATCGGCCAGCGTCAGAAGCGAGAGGATCGTTCTGACCGAGGGGGAGCTTGTCAGCGGGACGCCCCCTTCCTGACTGACCTCGAACCCTTGGGCGGTGATCTGGTCGACGACCTGACCGATGTATCGGTTTCGGCGCACCAAAATGCCAATTGTCTTTTCGGGGGCCGTGATGTGGATTTGAATGGCGCGCTGGATGGCGTAGCGGAACGTCGCCGGAAGCGGCTTTTGCCAGCTGTCGTCGCCTTTCCCCGCGGGGGAGAGGGCCGCCTCTTCGTTTTTCTCTTCTTCCTCGTCGCTGTCGGGCAGGCCGGTGTCTTCCGGAACGACCGGGGTTTCGATCGTGACCATCCCCGGGGCCGCGGCCTCGCGGCCGACCGCCTTGTGTTCCTGGAACTGCTGTCCCCACCGCTGCATTTCCCGGTGCGCTCCCCTATTGCGCCGGTCATGGACCTCGTCTTTGGGCGGGGCGAGGAAAACGGGACAATTGCCCAGATTCATAAAAACCTGATTGACCGCGTCGAGCACCGTTTGCGTACTGCGCCAGTTGGTATTCATCGGCAGGGAGACAATCCCCTCGATGTTCTCTTCCACCTCTTGGAATATCTCGGCCACCCCCCCGCGCCAGGCGTAGATCGCCTGCTTCACGTCGCCGACGCAGAAGAACGAGCCGGCCTCTTCCGGACGGCCGCTGAAGGGGGGCAGGTCGCGGATCGACTCGGCGATCGGGCGGAAGACCTGCCACTGATTCAGCGAGGTGTCTTGGAACTCGTCGAGGAGAAGATGCTTAATCGGGCTGTCGAGCAGGGTTCGGTCGTTTGGGTGTTCGAGCAGGTAATCGGCGGTGAGCCGGACGATATCGTCGAAACGATACCCCCCCTCTTCATTTTGAATCTCTTCCAGCGCCTCGATAATCCGTTCCAAAAGGGTGTAGGTCGACTCGGTTTTGAAGGCGAGCCGGTTGAGGATCTCCGCCTTGCCGTGGGTGGCCAGCTGTTCGATCACCTCGACCCAATCGTCGGGGATATCGCGTTTATAGTATCTGCGCGGCGCCGGTGCGATCGCGTTTTTAACGATCCCCCTTTGGAGAAAATCTTCCCAGTTCTGCTCGGCGGCCGAGGCGGCCAGGGCATCTTTCGCTTTGGCGAAGCGGCTGTCGGGCGAAAGTGACTTCGTCCGGGGAACCTCGAGCAGGGTCAGCGCCGAGACCGCCGCGGCCTCCTCCTCGGGCGCGAGCCCCTTGGGGTGGGGAAGCCGGTGCCAGGCGCCGCTAATCGACTCGCGGAAGACCGACGCCAGCCCCAGCGCGGCGCTTTCCAGCTGCGCGGCGACCGAGCGCTCGGTTTCTCCCTGAAAAAACCAGCTCAGCAGCGTTTTGACATCGCCGCGCTTGGAGTCGGTCAGGGCGTTTTGAACCGCCTGCTGGAGCATTCGCCGCTGCTCGACTTCCTCAACGATGCGCCAGGTCAACGGCAGGCCGAGCTCCAGCGGGTGGCCCAGCGCCAGGCGGGTGGTGAACGAGTCGATGGTGACGATTTTGATCTGGCTGAAGTTTCGAACAAGCCGCTGCAGCAGCGAGGACAGGATCTGCGAGAACGCCTGCTCGGAGATATCACCGTTTGGGAGAAGCTCCCCGCGAAGCGCCCGGCACTTATCGGGGCTGAGAACCGTTTCGGCCAGGGTCGTCAGGACGCGGGCGAAGATCTCCGCGGCCGCCTTCCGGGTGAAGGTGGTCGCCAGGATCGAATCGCACGGGACCCCCGACAGAAGAAGGTGAAGGAATCGACGGGAGAGCTTATAGGTCTTCCCCGATCCGGCGGAGGCGCGGATGATCTGAAAGTCGAAGGGTTCCATCCCTGTCATAAGCACCTCGTCGGCTAGGGGGTCTGTTTCCCGCCGGTCTTGGGCGGTTCGTTCTCTTGGGCGCCGGGGAAGAACTCTTGAATCGACGAGAACGCCGCGGAGGGCTCGTCGGCGAAGGTATCGGCGGCCAGGGTCGATCGGCTGACGAACAGAACCGGCTCATTGAGGCGGTCGGCGGCGGCTTTCCCCTCCTCGGGTCCCAGGACAAACAGCCCCGTCGCCAGGGCGTCGGCCCGGGCGCAGGAGGCGTCGAAGACCGAGACCGAACCGAGTTCGAAATCGGGCCTCGGGGCGTCGGCGCCGCGCAGTTCGGTCGGCCGGCCGGTGCGCGGGTCGATGATATGCGAGAACATCTTCTGGGCGACGACCGAGTAGTTGCGCGAACCGCCGCTGGTGGCCAGGGCAATCGCCCCGGGGCGGAAGAGGCGGTAGATCTGCGGGTCGCCGGTTTTGGTCGGGATCGGTTTTTCGATCGCCAGCGTCCAGGGGATATCCCCCTTGGCGCCGCCGCAGCGGATCTCTCCCCCAATGTTGACCATATAATTCTCGAGTCCCTCGGCGGCGAGCGCCTCGGCGAGCTTATCGACGGCGTACCCTTTGGCGATCCCCGACAGGTCGATCATCAGTTCCGGAATCGATTTTTTCAGCGCCGGGGAGTCCCCTGTGCGAACCTCGAGCTTCTGATAGCCGCACTTGTGCCGCAGCGCCTCGATCTGGTCGTCGCCGGGCAGGGCGGTCAGCTCGGTTTTATCGGGCCCGAAGCGCCACGCGTTGACCAGCGGGGCGACGGTGATATCGAACGCCCCGTCGAGCTGGCTGCTGATTTCCTGCGCCAGGGCGACCACCTCGGCGGTCTCGGCCGAGACCTCGAACCAGTCGGTCGAATCGGAGGCGTTGAACCGGCTCACGTATGAGTCATCGCGGTAGGTCGTCATCGCGCCGTCGACGCGCGCGAGCACCTCGTCGACGGCGCGGTGCAGTTTTTCGGCGTCCCACGCGCGCGGGCAGCCGGCGATCTGGACGGTGTAGAAGGTCCCCATCGTCTCCCCGCCGATCCTCAGCACGGCGGAGGGGTCGACCGCCTGCTGCGCCGAGGAGAAGCGATCGAAGAGGGCATGGACCCTCGGGTTATCCTTCCCCAGGGAATAGAGAAGAAAACCGATCAGCACCACCACCAGAATCGACCGGACCGAACCGAACATACCACCCGATTTGGCTTTGTTTTCCGCCGCGTTTTCGCTGTTGTTTTCGGACTGTGTCATAAACCGTATTCCTCACGTGAATGATCACGCTGCTGTTAATGGCTTCTTCTAACGTTTTTACAGAATGAGCATGCAGTCGCCGTAACTGTAGAAACGATAGTCGTAGCGGATCGCCTCGTCATAGGCGCGCTTCATCAGTTCGTCGCCGCCGAAGGTCCGCACGAGGATCAGCGGCGTCGACTTCGGAAGATGGAAGTTCGTCAAAAGCGCGTCGACCGCCTTGAACCGGTAGGGCGGGCGGATGAACAGATCGGTCGGCCCCGAGAAGGGGCGCAGGGGATAGTCGTTGTTTCCCGTCGAGTCGATCTTACCGTCGGGCGAGGCGTTGGCCGCCGATTCGAGCGTCCGAACCGAGGTGGTCCCCACGGCGATGACACGGCCGCCGCGGGCCCGGCATCGGAGAATGGTATCGACCGCCTTTTGGTCGATCGTCGCGAACTCCTCATGCATCTGGTGCTGGGAGATTTTCTCGGTCTTGATCGGCCGGAAGGTCCCCGCCCCGACGTGGAGCGTCACCGGGCACAGCGTGACCCCCATGTCGGCGATCTTGGCGAGGAGCTCTTTGGAGAAATGCAGCCCCGCCGTCGGCGCGGCGATCGCCCCGGGGGTACGGGCGTAGACGGTCTGGTAGTTTTCGCGGTCCTCGGGGATCATCCGTCCGCTTCGGATATAGGGGGGGATCGGAACCCAGCCGACCTTATTGAGGAAGGTGTAGGTATCGAAGCTCGTCAGCGGCTGAACCAGCAGGGTCTTCTCGGGAGTACGGGCATAGACGCGCAGCTTTTGGGTCTGTCCCCCGTCGGAGTCCTCCAGAAGGATTTCCTCGCCGGGGAGGATCTTCCCGCGGGTCTTGGACATGACCTCCCAGATTCCGTGGCTGTCGAAACGAAGGAAGAGCCCCTCCCACTTGCCGCCGGTCTTGACGCGGCGGCCGATCAGCCGGGCGGGAACCACCTTGGTATTGTTCAGCACCAGCACGTCGCCGGCCCGGAAATACTTGGCGATATCGCGGACGTAGCTGTGCTCGATCTGGCCGGTATCGCGGTGAATTACCATCATGCGCGCGTCGGTGCGCCGCCGCAGCGGCATTTGCGCGATCAGCTCTTCGGGGAGCGTATAGTCGTAGGCGGAGAGGTCGTCAACCGGTCCGCCGCTGTTGTTTTCGGTCGTCACGCTTTCGTCCTTCGTTGCTGCAGACGCTTCCGGCAGGTTCACGCCAAGACAACAAATTTCTTGCCTAGGAAGAATTATCCTGTATGATTAGACTATATTATAGCACTTTGGCCCCCTTTGTTCAATTGCTCAGGGGGGCTGTGCCGTGAGCGTCCCCAAGTTAGAGA
>CADBTE010000099.1 GCA_902797455.1 uncultured Planctomycetota bacterium
CGTATACGATGATCGTGATTGAGTAATGGGAGGGAAGCCCAGATCAATGAAATCCCCGAACCGGCCCGGCGGACGGTTTCGGGGATTTTTTTGGGGCTGGCGTGGGCGGCCCGCGTAACAAATTAGGGCAAATAAGCCCTTCCGTGCGGCTGGCGGAAAAATTTTCTAAAGGTTAGTGAATTCTGTTTGGATCTTCCCTATTATTACATTGTGTGATACCACGAGTTAAACGGCATTCCGAGAACCTTGGCGCGCCGCGGCTGTGGTTTCGCGCGGGAATTCAATAACACAAACCATTCAGTAGGAGGATTTTCAAATGGCTGCTAACAAGAACAACAATCAGACCAACCCGATCAATGATCAGTTCAATCACATCAAGGCCTGCATGGCAGCGGGTGTATACTGGGGTGTGTCGCGGCCGCTCGTCTATCGTACTAGGATCGAAGGGTGCCTAGACTTAATAAGGAACCATCTAGCTGGGATAACGGACAAAGACGAGCTGACCAATGCGTTGAAGTCCGTCTGCTGGCAGATCGTCATCGCGAAAGGTTATGGAACGACCGCTCCGAAGAATAAAATCTGCGTAATAACAAAGGATTCCGCGGACATTCTGATTGACGCGATGGAGAAAGCTGTTGGTTCGTCCGGTTTTTCCATAAAACCCGATGATATTTTCGATTATGATGAGCATAAAACCGTAAAATCTTTGTTGGCTGATCTGCGCGATTATTACGCCGATGCCCCCGCTCATAACATAATAATCAACCGTTCTCCGAAAATGTATTCCTACCGGGCGGATCGCTGGGATGCAGATATCGCTGATGGTATCATGGCGATCGACGAGCCCCTGCTCGGTGATCTGTCAAGTTTGTCCGACGAGGACATCGAGTCGAAGATGAGTATTCGACACAAGCGCACCCCCTGGGAATGGTCAAACCCGTTAAAGGATTTGGCTCGCAATATTCGTAAAGGCGACATCATCATCGCACGAGAAGGGGGAAAAAAAGTATTAGGATTCGGAGTTGTGAAGAGTGACTACTACTACGACACAAACGCCCGCGATTTTAAGCATCGCCGTGAAGTTGAGTGGACAGAAAGACCCCGTGAACCCATGGATTATAATGTTCGCTATATGCTGGCCGGAGGAAACCGAAAAATAAGAATCATCGACGTCAGGTCCCTTTACCGGATGTTTGCCAAAAAACTGGGCATCGCCAGTTGTAATAAGACCCTTAATCAGCCCTGATTGAGCAAACATCGAAATCGCCCCGGCAGAGGTATCTCCGCGCGCTGACGCTGTTCGTTCGATTCGTCCTCATTAAAAGTCAAGGCACCGCTTTTGGCGGTGCCTTGACTTTGTCATCTGCGCTGTTTAACGCCGATCCGGACGGTGAGGTACTTTTTCATCCGGTTTGCTCCATCAAATGGCAAGTCTGATCATACGGAAATTCTCAAAACGATGCCCCCTTCCCTTTGCCGGTCGGCTGAAGTAAGATAATCGCTAAAGATTTTAGATACGGGCCTTTGCTGATTCTTGACTTTCGTTGTAGAATGTGGTACTACAGTATAAGGGCACGTTGAGAAAACATTCATCAGCCGCGCCGGTACCCTTTCGCGCGGTTGTTCCATAACACAAAACCATCCATCAAGAGATTGCCGCGATGATCCCGTATGTGAATACCATTTGCTTCGCCCATATCAAAGACCGCCTGGAAACCGGCAGATTTTGGGGTTTGCACTCCCCCATCACTCCTTTCCAGGTCGATGGGTGTCTCGACTTGATATCCGACTATATCACGGGAATAACAGACAAAGAACAGCTGGTGAACGCGCTGAGATCCATCTGCTGGCAGATCGTTATCGGGAAGAAATCCGGAACGAACGATCAGGAAAGCGGCGGGCACGTCCTTTCTAAACAGACCGTGGAAAAACTCTTCGACGCGATGAATACCGCCATTAAATCTTCCGGGGTTTCCGTAAAACCCCGCGAGATTTTCGATTATGACGATCATAGAACCATCAAATCTTTCTTCGATGACCTGCTGGGTTTTTACCACGGTTCCTTCGCGAAAAAATTTTTCATCAACCGCTCTCCGAAAATGTATTCCTATCGGGCCGAACGCTGGGAAGAAGACCTTCTCGACGGCGTCCTAGCGATTGATGAGCCCCTGCTCGGCAACCTCGCCAAGTTGTCTGACAAGACCATCGATTCAAAGCTCGCTCTTGAGCACCCGCGCCGTCTGTGGGAATTCACCTCTCCGCTGAAAGATCTGGCTCGGAACATTCGCAAAGGCGATATCATTATCGCGCGGCAGGGGAAAACAAAGGTTTTGGGATTCGGGGTTGTTAAGGGCGACTACTATTACGACAAAGGCGTTGGCGGCTTTAAGCACCGCCGTGAGGTTCAGTGGACGAAAAAAAATATTGCCCCCATCGATGACAATTATAGCTATGTGCTGGGCAGCGGAAGCCGCAAGATAAGACGCATCAACCTTAAGCCCCTTTACCGGATGCTTGCCTATCGGCTTAATATCGCCAGCTGCAAAAAGGCCCTTCAATAGATCCCCGTCTTGATGGAACACGCCTCGGGAAACGGTCCCGCGCCGAGTATCGTCCCGTGCCGTCCGTTGTTCCTTCAAGCCGCCGTCCTCCAAAGAGAAAGGCACCGCTTTGGGCGGTGCCTTTCTTCGATAAAGCGCGGCGCGAAACGTTCCGCTATTTGTTCACGTCGATTCGGACGGTGACGTATTCCCGGGTTTTGTATCCGTTGTACCCCCGGACGTAGGTAATCACCAGCTCGCCGGTCTGGCGGTCTTCGTAGACGCCGCTGTGACAGCAGGCCAGGGGGAGGCGGTCTTTGTCGGCTTCCCCGATCTTGTCAATGGTCAGAAGCGAGTCCTTTTTGAGCTGCAGCGTTTCGGGGTCGACCTCGCCGAAGATCAGCGGGTGGCGGGGGTCGTTCCCCCGGCAGTTCGACTCAGATATATTCCCGATCCAGAAGCCGCGGCCGCTGCTGTGGCGAAAGAGAACCGACATCGACGACGGGGAAAAGAACTTCTCTCCTGTGTCGTAAGTCCAGGGCTGGGGGTCGGACCAATGGTATCCGCCGTCTTCAGAAATGGAATACCAGCGGTAACTGGGGATCTCGCAGTTGGGGTCCCCTCCCCCGCCGTTGCTCCCGCGCATGACCGCCAAAAGGCGGCCGTCCGGCGCTTCGTAAAGGGTCGGTTCGATCATCCCCCGCGTGGAGCGCGCCAGGTCGATCCGGATCCGCTGCGAGCGTTCCCACTGGTATTTTTCCTTCTCGGCGTTCCACGTCCCGATCAGAAAGATCGCGTCGGTCCATGAGAGGATATTGTTCGGGCGGTACCATTTTCCGTTCGGGTCGTCGGAAAGCACCGTCATCTGGGCGGGGATCAGAAGCTTTCCCCCCTTGGTGAAAAACGGAATCGACCCCTTATCGCCGAGATAGAACGAGTTGCGCCCGATGATCATATCGTCGAACGGACGCCCTTTCGTGTACCCGTCCCCCCCGGTCATCGGCTCGTCATAGGCCCACGTTTTGCCGCCGTCGAGCGATACCCGGAAGCGAAGGTAATAAAGCTCCTGCCCCTCCTCCGGCTCGACGATCGACGGGTCGAGCCCCTCGGTGTCGAGCGCGTTGAGCACCCCGACAAACCGGCCGCTGTCCGGGTCGCAGGCGGCCATCGGCGTCTCGCGCCGAAAGCCGTAGGGGAGCCCCTCCAAGTAATCGGGGGTCATCGGGGAGCGCTGCCAGGTCTTGCCGTTATCGGTCGAAAGCTCCGAAAGGTGAGATCCCCCGCGCATGACGGTCCCGGTCTTTTCGACGTAGACCGCGTTGTACCAGGGGGGCGCCTCGGACAGAGTGGTCCGCGAGACCATCTCGGCGCCGGATAGGCGCGCGCCGAAAAAGACAGTCCCGGCGAGAAGCGCCGCGGCGGCAAAAGTCATTTTTGAGGAAACAAAGGGCATGGTTCCGCCTTTCATGCTAAAGGGCTTTCGTGTTATAGGACACCCCCATTCGAGAAAACGATCAGACAGCCGTTTATTGGAAGGGAATCCACTCGATTTGGCCGTCGTCCTTCACGCGGAATTTCCGGGCGCGGATGTTCGAGCCATCCCCTTCCTCGTAGTAAACGAAGAGGGTCGAGCCGTCGTTGAGCGTCACCATCGAGGGGTAGGCGCCCAGATGGGAATCGACCGTGACCGGCGCCGACCAGGTTTCGCCGCAATCGGCACTGACGCGCAGCGTGGTCGACCACGGGATCACGCCCTCGCCGGGAATCGGATTCGGGCCGGTTCGGGTTCCCAGAACATAAAAGTGATTCGGCGTCTCGTACAGATAGGGGCAGTGGCCGGAAAAGCCGGTGCTCTCGGCCGTGCTCCAGGAATCCCCGTTATCGGTCGAGACCGAGCGCGCCATCGGGAGCTGGCCGACCCCTTCGCGGTGCCGCATCAGCGCCAAGAGCGACCCGTCCGGCCGCTGGATGACGTCGGTCTCGGCGTCGACGAGCATCTCGCCGGACGGGATCACGACCGGACGCCAGGTCGAGCCGGCGTCGTCGGAAACCGCCACCGCCGCTTCCCAATCGGGCTCCTCGCTGTAGAGGCCGACGATCCATCGGCCGCCGTTAAGAACCCGAATCGGCGCGGAGCACCAGAACCGGTCCGAGATCGGCGTCGGCTCCGACCAGGTCTGGCCGTTGTCGGTGGAGCGGATATACCACGTGCCGAGTTTCCGATACCATTTGCTCGGATCGACCGGCTTGTCGAGCAGGAAGAAGTTGCACAGAACCGTTCCGTCGTCCAAGACCGTCACCGACGGGTCGCGGTCGTCGAAGGGGGAATCGAAAACCACAAACGGCTGCGACCACGTTTTTCCCTCATCGCTGGAATAACAGCCGGAAACCCGGCCGCCGGTTTTGAAGATCGCCGCGTTCGGAAAAGCCACATGGCCGTAGCCGTCGTAAAATACACAGAACAGCCGCCCGTCCTTGAGCCGGACGACGTCGGGGAACGCCTCGTACGCCCCCGCGCCGCCGTCACGCGTGACGCAGACATAATCAACCCCCTCGGTCAGTTCGGGGGCGCCGGATGGCTCATCGGCCGAGGCGGCGAGAAACGACCATCCCGCCAGCACAAGCGCGGCGGCCGCCATGGGAAACATCTTCATATCACCTCTCCTTTATTTGTTTGTGCCAATATTTAATATTCGATTTCTTCCCCGTATTATCGGGTCAATGGAAAATCACGGGACGAACCGCAGCGAGTAAATATCCGCCTCGGACATAATGAACCGAATCCGAATCGGTTCGTCCCCGACGGCCGACAGGTCGGCGCTGCCGCGCCACGTCGCCCGGCGGTCGAGCGAGTCGCCGTAGAGGAGGTCCGACTCTTCCGCCGAAAAGCCCGGAATCACCGTTGCGTCGGACCGCAGAAGTTCGATGAGAATCGTCCCCGCCGCGGAGGTCGAGAAGTTGAGCGACAGTTCCTTGCCCGTAAATCGAAGCGGCTTCGTCGTCACCGTCGCGCTCTTCGATTTCGCGTGCAGGGACGAAAAACCGTCGATCCGCAGCGAGTAGCGCCGCAGCCGGGAATCGCCCAGGGTCGCGTACGACTCGTTCGCGAAAAACGACAGTTCCCGCCCCGAGTCGTCTTCCAGCGAATCGGTTTCGAGCATATTCAAAGCCATGTAATTATCGCCGTAAGCCCAGTTATGGCTCGTCCGAAGTCCCGGCGGAATAAAAGCGTCGTTCCCCTGCCGGAAGTGAATCCCGTCCCGGCTGCTGATGAAGGCCGAATCGGTCACGGCCGTTCCTTCCCGCAGGTCAAACCCCATCCGCCTCTGGCGCTCTTCCCATTCCGGGAGATATTTCGTCGATTCGGTCAGCCCGTGATCGACGTACCGGGCCGGAAAACCGAGGTACAGATGCGGGGCACGATAGTACGGCAGAATCTGGTTCGTGTAGAGCTGCGCGTCTTTGCGCGACCCCTCCCCTTCCGGGAACTGAATCTCGCCGCGGTTCTCCCAATGGATCAAGTCGTCGGAAACGGCCTTCATCACGATTCGCACACCGACGTTAGGGTCGAGCAGATCGTTGCGAAAATGGCGATAAAACAGAACGTAGCAGTTTTCTTTTTCCGACCAGAACGCCACATTCTGCGTGTCGAACGGCGCGTCCTGCTTGACCGGCGTGTCTTGAATCAAGCTCCAGTGGATCGCGTCGGCGGATTTCCACGCGTACAGGCCGCTGCGCTCCTGATGATCCGGAAAGTAAGAACATCCGACCGCCTTGTATTTCGCGTCCGGCTCCACACCGGGACGCTTGTCGATAAAGGGGTTGAAATCGTGGCACGCGCCCCCGTCGCCGACTTGGGTCATGATAATATTGTTCTCGGTCGAGCCGTTAAACTCGCAGATCCCCAGATTCACCCGCTCCCAATGGATTCCGTCGGCGCTTTGGGCGTAGGCGAACACCCCCGGCGCCGGGGGAAACTGACCGCCGGCGCGGTAGTACATCCGGTACAGCCCCTCGTCTTCCATCACGGTAAAGTAACCCTGGCTGTCCCCCTCCCACGGCTTGTCGAAGATAAAGGTCAGCTCCTCGCGGCGCGGCTGGTGGAGCAGGATTTCCGCGTTCTGACTGTCGGCGATCAAATAGTCATCGACGAACAGCTCCCGCTGGTCACCGATCACAATCGCCTGTTCCTCGGCAAAAAACCGGCCGGCGGAAAGGAGCAGCAAAACAACCAAAAGCAGACAACGCTTCATAAAAAACTTCCTTTTCCATTCTTTGACGGTGAACGGTTCGGTCTTCGCTCGGTGTGAGAATTATTCCCAGACAAAGAACAGACGGTCCACCCAGATATTGGAGACGTCCTCCCGCTGCGGCGGACACGCCCAGAAGTAGCAGTGGTCACTCGGTTCAAAAGTCCCCAGGTCGAGCAGTTTGTAATCGGCTCCCTTGATCTGCGCCAGCGGGATGGAACGATCGAACAGATTCTTTTTCTCCTCGGTATCGTACACACCGAGAAACATTCCCGCTCCTTCTTTGGCCTCGGCGTCGGCCCGCGCGCTGAGATACAGATGAACCTTCGGCGCGGAACCTTTCGCCTCCTTCATCAGGGCGAACGGATCCCAGCTGGAGACCGCCAAAGCCCACTCCCGATGACTGCCCGGCATCCGAACGGCCACCCCGTTGGAAGCGGCCGGATCGTCCTCGACGAAGCTCAATTCCCCCGGATGGTAAAGATCAAACTCGTGATCCGCGATTTCCACGAGATGATCGGCCGGAACATCTTTCAGGCAATCGGGGATCGGGCCCGGCTCATCGACTCGGCATTTGGCGTAAATCTGCTCTTTGTAACGATTGTATTCATTTTCATCGCCCCCTTCTCTGTAATTGAGCAGACCGCATTTCTCATAGCGGGCAAACATATCCTCGGCCGCCTGAAGCGGATCGCTCGGCCCGACGTATTCCTTCCCCAGAATAGCCGCCTCCCTCCGGTAAGAGACCGGATTGATCGCCCAAACCAAATCCAGCGGGATCCGCTCGCGCAGAACCTTCTCGCGAAGAGAGGCGTATTTTTCGGGGTTCTCGGCGGCGAGGGTATCGGCGATCTGAAGCGCCCGGTCCTGCAGCCGCGTCGCCTTCGCGAGGGAATCGTAATCGAGCCAGTCGGTGACGTTGCTGCGGAAGATACCCAGGTGAATCCCCGATTTTTCGCAGGCGTCCGAAAGCGTGTCGAAATACTCCATATAGACCGGAACCAGCTGCGGGGCGTAATACCCGGCGATGAATTCCTCCATCAGCGCCCGCTGGTCC
>CADBTE010000100.1 GCA_902797455.1 uncultured Planctomycetota bacterium
GCCCGGGGATTAGCGAAATACTACGGCCAAACCAAGGCGCTCGACGGGGTCGACCTGAAGATTCAACGAGGAAGCTTCACCGCCGTGATGGGGGCAAGCGGCTCGGGGAAGAGCACGCTGCTGCATCTTTTAGCCGGACTGGCCGCCCCGACCGCGGGAACGGTCCTCATCGAGGGAATCGATCCGCGAACCCTTTCCGACGCGAAACTCACGCGGCTGCGCCGGCAGAAAATCGGATTGGTCTTTCAGGACTTCAATTTGATCCCTCAGCTCACGGCGCTGGAAAACATTATGCTTCCCCTTTTGGCCGATGGGAAGGGAAAACGCCTCGCCAAGGAACGCGCTTGTTCCCTGGCCGAAACCTTAGGGATTGTCCCCCAGCTGACGCAGCGTCCCGATACTCTCTCTGGGGGACAGCGCCAAAGGGTGACGATCGCCCGCGCGCTGTCGATGGACCCGGCTGTTATCCTTGCCGATGAGCCGACCGGGAACCTTGATTCGGCCGCCGGCGGTCAGATCTGCGAAATTTTCAATCGACTCTGCCGGGAGGAAGATCGAACTATCCTTATCGTCACCCACGACGAGACGGTCGCCTCATGGGCCGAGCGGGTGATCACGCTTAAAGATGGAAAGATCGCGGAAGAGAAAATCACGCGCGGCTCCCGTTCCTAAAGACCCTGCAAAACAATACAGCACAAAAGGCGAATGATGTCTCTGATCAAACTTCTGGTCACCGCGCTTTGGCTGAGGAACCGAGCCCGAACGGGGTTTCTCCTCCTGGCCATGGTGACCGCCTCGTGCCTGGTCGTCTGGCTTGTGGGGGGATATCAATCCCTTTTTTCCGAAGGAATGAAAAACAATCCTCGTCCCCTCGGGGTCTATGACCTGAAGGTCGGCCGACCCGCGCCCAAACGAGGCGGCCCGTCCGGACCCGGGCCGATATTTTCTCCTCTGAGCAGGTCGGCCGGCGGTTCCGGCGCCGCGCGGGGCGCCCAGCCGAGCGGTTCGGGCCCCGGCGGTCCCAGGATGGGAGGCCCCGGCATGAGGGGACCGAGAGGGGGAGAACAGCGCCGGCAGTTCGACCCGTATGAAAGCGCCCGAGACGCCGATGGTCTGCTGGTCCTAAAACGTCTTGGCGAAGAGGTTCCCGCGCATCTGCGCGTCAAACTCCAGAAAGCCGACACCGATGGCGATGGGGTTTTGTCGCTGACCGAGGAACGAACGCTTTATCCCGAAGGAGACTCTTCCGGGGAACAAAGCACCGGTTCAAGCGATCCCTCCCCGCGCGACAGGGGGATGCGAGGCGGGCCGCAGCCGATCGCCGCAGAGGTGGTCGACGGTATCCGAAGCGACCCGCAGGTCGCCCTGTGCGACCGCATGCGCGAAGTTCAAGCGTTCCTCTTCTCCCCCAAGGGGAAGCAAAGCGCGACGCTTCGCCGACAGGCCGATGACGACGTCGGTTCCGGTGCCAATGTCCCGGAGGGGATCGATCCGACACTCCACCATCGAGGGCTGGCGGCCTATCGCGCCGTGATGGGAACCCCAGCGGGGTTAGGTTCCCCTCTGACGGGAACCGACGCCGAAAAAGCCCCAATCGATCTGGAGGAGGGACACTGGTTCACCGACAATACCGACACAACCTGCGAAGCGGTCCTCAGCAGGCCGGCCGCCGAACGCTGGGGGGTCGCTTTGGGGGACCCGATCTGGGTTCTGACACGCCAAAGCGATGAGTTCCAGCTGACGGTCGTCGGTATTCTCGATGAGGAAGAACAGTCGCTTCTTTATATCCCGATCGAATTGGCCGATCGAATCGCGGGGAATTCCCAAGTCGATTCCCTCGGAATCGTTTTGGCCAAGGGAGTGACCGCCGAATCGTTCCGCCGCCGCTGGAGCGATTCTCTGGGGATAACCCCCGAGACCGATCGCCAGCCGGGCGCGATGGCGATCGTGACCAACGAGGAGCTGGCCGCCGAAAAACAGGCCCAAAGCAGCGGGGAAGACAGAAAAATCGGGGCTGTCTGCGGTATGTTCTTGGCGGTTCTCGCCTCGATGATGATCGTCTTCACCGCGCTGTCGATCGGGGTGGAGGAACGCCGCCGTCAGATCGCTCTGGCCAGAAGCATTGCCTTAAGCCGGCTGCAGGTCGCCGGCGTAACCGTTGCCGAATCACTCTTTTTAGCGATTCCCGGGTGGCTCGGCGGTCTGTTGGCCGGCTGGCTGATTTTAAAGTGTTTCAGCGGCAAGTCCTTCCATCTCAACGGCACAATGGCCGCGCTGTCGTTTCTCTGCGCGGTGGTCGGTTCTTTGCTCGCGGCGTTTGTCCCGGCACTGAAGGCATGCGCGGTTCATCCCACGGAGGCGGCGGCCGCCGCCCGGGGGAAGACCGCCGAAAGACCGAAAGTCACCACATTGGCGGCATTCACCATCGTCGGCCTGGCTTTTGTCGCCGTCGATCTTTGGATGATCTTCGCCGCGGCGGCACAAGGAAGTGACTGGGCGGCGGCGCATTCCACCCTGGGGCTGATTCTTTTAGCCGCCGGGGCGCTGCTGCTGATCCCCGCGCTGATCCGGCTTTCTGAGGCGCTGCTGCTTCCGATCCTAGCCCGTACGTTCGGTTTTGACGCGACGATCTTCGCCGGCGAGCTTTCGACCCACACCCGGCGCAGCGCGGCGGTCGTCTCGATGCTGGCGATTGGGGGGGGACTCTTCGTTCTGATGCAGGTCTGGGGGTACTCTATGCTGGGACCGTTCCTCCCCAATGACCAGATGCCCGACGCCTTCGCCTCGTTCTTCCCGGTCGGTCTGGATGAGGAACATCGTCAGAAACTGCGCGCATTACCGGCGATCAACCGCGATCAATTCCAGAGCGTGACGCTCGAGCAGGCGGCTTTGTCCCTGGAAGAGGGGAGCGGCGGGCAGTTCGCCAATGTGATTGTGTTCGGGATGGATGTCGACCGCTCCTTCGCGGGAAACAACCCCTTGGTGCGTCTAAAATTAAAGCAGGGCTCTATGAACAACGCTCTGGAGGCGATGAAAACCGGACGCGGCGTGGTGATCAACGACGCGCTGACCGTCGATTACGGCCTCAAAATGGGGGACACGCTCAAGTTGATCGACCCGAAAAATCCCGGTCGGATTCTGGAATATCCCATTGTCGGGGTCACCGTTTTCGACGGCTGGCAGTGGCTGTGCAAAACAGGCGGCCTGCGGCGTAATTTTGGCCGTTCCGGCGGGATTGTCTTCGCCTCGCACAACGTCATCCGAGATGACTATCATAAGACGGACGACTCGGCGTTCTTCTGGTTCAATCTTCACGGCAGCGCCGATGAGCAGGGCCTGATCGAACAGCTCGATACCTTGGCCACAGAGAACTACCGCGCTGTTGGGGATGAAAGACTTGGCCGCTCGGCCTACTGCAAGCTGTCAACTCGCCGGTCACTGCGCGAATCGATCCGGGGCCGCGCCGACACGGTCATCCGGGGGCTCAGCACGATGCCGCTGGTCACCTTGGCACTGATGTCGATCGCCTTGGTCGCCGTGATGGTCAACTCGGTCCGAGAACGCCGCCGCTGGTTCGGGATGATGCGCGCCATCGGGGTCCAGCGCGCCTGGCTGTTTAAGATGATCCTCTGCGAGTCGATACTCCTCGGGCTGACCTCGGCGCTGGCGGCGCTGATCTTTGGATGTATCGCCGCCGTGGGGATACTCCGGCTCGCTCCGCCTATGTTCGGGGTCGCTGACCCATCGCTGATCTTTCCGATTCGAGGCCTGCTCTTTGGCCTGGGGCTGTTGGCACTGCTGACGACTGCGGCTGCCCTTTTCCCCGCGTATCGGGTCAGCCGCGGCGACCCGCTTTCGATGATGGAGGAATAAATCCTCGGATTCTTTCGGTTTTTACCCTCCCATAAAACTGGAGGTTGTATCTTAAAGGAGTTTTTGTTATACTTGCTCGCTGTTGAGTCTAGGAACCGCAGTATAACCGAAGGATTCCTTAAGTTTTTCGTAAAACGCGTTTTTTGGAGAGCATTATGCAAAAGTGGCCTGTCGGTGTTTTCGCCAGTATCGATGCCGGACTCGGCGTTAAGTTGGAAGTCGCTCATGAGCTCGGTATCAAAACCGTTCAGCTCCATACCCCGGCCAAGGCCTCTCGGACTAAAGAAAACGCCGAGGCCTTCTCGGCGAAACTCAATGAGTATGGGATCAAGGTGACCTGCGTCTTCCTCGGTTTCGAGGGGGAGACCTATGAGACGATCGCCCGCACCGCCGAGACCGTCGGCTTCGTCCCCAAGGCAACCCGCGCCGCTCGTCTGGCCGAGGCGTTCGAGATTGCCGATTTCGCCAAGCTCCTCGGTGTCGACGCGATCGGCAGCCATATCGGTTTTGTCCCTCACGATCGCGCCAGCGAGGACTATCGCGAAATGGTCGAGACCATCCGTACCCTCTGCGGCCACCTTAAGGCTAATGGCCAGCGTCTCCATCTGGAGACCGGTCAAGAACAGGCCGAGAATCTCCTGGCCTTCCTCAAAGATGTCGGTACCGATAATATCTTCATCAACTTCGACCCGGCCAATCTCATTCTTTACGGAATGGGGGATCCGATCGGCTCGCTCAAGAAAGTCGGCGCCTATGTCCGCAGCGTCCACTGCAAAGACGGTGTCGCCACGACCGGGGTTCCGGGAGTCGATTGGGGAAGAGAAGTCCCCTTCGGACAGGGCGAGGTCAACGCGGAGCTCTTCTTGGCCACCCTCAAAGAGATCGGTTTCGATGGTCCCCTGACCATTGAACGGGAGATTCCCGAGGAACCGGCTCGCCAGAAGGCCGAAATCTCTCAGGCGCTCGATCTGATTTTGTCCATTGAGGATAAGCTTTTCGCCTAAAAGCCGGAAAGCTCCCAAGATCATCAGAACACGGAAGTTGTTTGTCCGATAGGGAGGCGATAGATTATGCCGAAACTCTCACGCAGTTTTTCTCATTCGCTCGGAAAAGAAGAAGCGCTGAGGCGAATCAAAGAAAAGCTCGATGTCGAACGGGTCGCTAAGTCCCGTTTCGTCACCGCGACCGAAGAAAACTGGAACGATGGTCACCTTGATTTCTCCATTGTGATCTATACCTACACCGTTCACGGAACACTTGATGTCGGCGAAGACAAAGTCGACGTCGTCCTCGATCTGCCGATCGTCGCGACGATGATGACCGGTATGATTGATG
This sequence comes from uncultured Planctomycetota bacterium, assembly GCA_902797455.1. Classification (GTDB taxonomy): domain Bacteria; phylum Planctomycetota; class Planctomycetia; order Pirellulales; family Thermoguttaceae; genus RUG695. The sequence continues at coordinate 5,209 of CADBTE010000100.1, forward strand.
ACCAAGTCAAGCAGGAGATCTCCGGCCTGCTGGGGGGTGTTCCCGGGGCCGTGATGCCCAGCTGAATCATAAGGAATTCACGTTTGAACCCGCGACGTTCCTTTCTGACGGGCCGCCTCACCTGGCGCCCGTCTTCTTTTTTACCCTCGGCGGCGCCCGCGAAAGCCGCCGAGAAGCGTTTTTCTTTTCGCTCGGTCCCGGACCAGAGTCTCTTTGGACCGATGACATCCATCTCGCGCCGAGCCATGGCCACGGCGTTTGAGTTTCTCGTCAACGACCCGGCCGAGGACGGTTTCAACGGCCGTCCGGCCGCGGAAATCGCCCTGGATGCCTTGGATAAAATTGACCGCGCTGAGGAGATTCTCTCGGTCTTCCGCCCGGGAAGTATCGTCAGCCGTATCAACGCCTGTGCCAGTGAGTTTGACGTTCCCCTCACCGAACCGTTCAGGGACTGGCTCGATAAGTCACTTGCCCTCGGCCGTCTGACCGATGGGGCTTTTGATATCGCCGCCGGTTCCCTGTGGGAGGGATGGGGGTTCGCGCGGCGCGAGGGCCGTTTTCCCACCGAGGAGGAACGCGCCGGCGCCTTGGCGTGTTCGGGGATGAAGCACCTAAGTGTCGATGAGGATCGGCAGGTCATTCGGCTGGATCGTGAAGGGGTTATCCTCAATTTCGGCGGGATAGGAAAAGGAATCGGATTGGATGAGGCCGC
>CADBTE010000101.1 GCA_902797455.1 uncultured Planctomycetota bacterium
CGCGGCGGTTCTGTTCGGTTTGGCTTTCGGCTCGGCGCGCGCCGACACCTGTTCCCTGACGCTCACGACCCCCAAGTCTGTCCTTCCCGAGGATGAAAAGCAGACCATCTGCGTTAAGGTCGGCATCAAGGGGTTCGAGCTCAAGAGCGATAAACAGCGCAAGCCGCTCAACGTCGCGCTGGTCCTCGACCGCAGCGGTTCCATGTCGGGCGATAAGATCCAAAACGCCCGGCTGGCGGCCTGCGAGGCGGTGGAGCTGCTGCGCGCCGACGACATCGTCTCGGTCGTCGCCTACGACTCCGACGTCGAGGTGATTGTCCCCGCCACGAAGAAGGGGGACGGGAAAGAAATCCTCGGCAAGATCAATTCACTCAAAGCCGGTGGGACCACCGCCCTGTATGCAGGAACCAAACAAGGCGCCGATGAGGTCAAAAAGTTCCTCGACAACGAACATATCAATCGGGTAATCCTCTTAAGCGACGGCCAGGCCAACGTCGGTCCCAGTTCGGTCGAGGAGCTGGGGGAACTGGGCAAAAAACTCGGCGGTGAGGGAATCTGCGTCACCACGTTCGGGCTGGGGGAAGGGTACAACGAAGATCTGATGATCGCCCTGGCCCAGAAGAGCGACGGAAACCACGTTTTTATCACCAAGGCCTCAAATATGACCGAGGTCTTTTCCGAGGAGTTCCAAGACGCCGCCGAGGTGGTCGCCCAGGAAGTCACCTGCAAGCTCAAGTGTGAGGAGGGGGTCCGCCCGGTGAGGATCCTCAACAGCGAAGGGAATATCGACGGCGGCACCGTCTCGTTCTCGCTGAACCAAATTTACTCCGGCCGGGAACGCTACGTGATGGTCGAGGTCGAGGTCCCCGCCGGCAGCGACGGACAGTCGCGCAAGGTCGCCGCCTGCTCGGTCACCTACGCCAATATGTCGACCAACACGACCGAGGAGCTGACGGCGGAATTGTCCGTTCGTTTTTCCGCCAGCGACGATCAGATCAAAGCGTCGGTCGATAAACAGGTCAGCGAGGAATACGCCTCCCAGGTCGCCATTCTCACGAATATGGAAGCGACCGCTCTGCGCGACGCCGGCAAGGTCAGCGAGGCCCGCAAATTGCTCAAGAGTAATTCCAGTTTCCTCCGGTCGATGAGCGACTCCCTCGGCGGATCCTCCGCTCTGGAAGCCGACGCCGCGATGAACGACATGCAGGAGGAATCCCTCGGCGACGACAGCAGCTGGAACAGCAACCGCAAAAAAATGCGGGCCAACCAAGCCGCGCCGATGAAGCAGCAGCGCTCCGGGCCGGTGAAATAACTTTCTTTGTGAATCTATGCGAAAGACCATTATTATCACCTCGGGGCCGACCAGAGAGTATTTAGACCCGGTTCGTTATCTCACCAACGCCTCCAGCGGCCGTATGGGGGCGGCTTTAGCCAAAGCCGCCCTGGCGCTGGGCTGCCGGGTCCAAGTGATCTCCGGGCCGGTGGAAATCACCTACCCGACCGGCGCCGAGGTCTTTCCGGTCATCACCACCGAGGAGATGCTCAAGTGCGCCCGCCGTCTTTATCCCGACGCCGTCGGGATCATCGGCGCGGCGGCGCCGTGCGATTTTCGGCCCCGGCTCCCCCGCCGCAGGAAGATCACCAAAGAGTGCCTCACCGACGAGGGTCTCACCTTAGAGCTGGTGCAGACCCCCGATATTCTCGTGGCGCTGGGGAAGATCAAGCGGCCCGACCAGTGGCTCATCGCCTTCGCGCTGGAGACCCACAACTGCTACTCCAGAGCGAAGGCGAAGCTGCGCCTTAAAAACGCGGATTTCGTCGCTCTCAACCATCCGGAGGTCATCGGCAGCGACATCACCGACCTGGAGATTCTCGACCACACCGGCCCGCTTGTGCGGTTTCAGGGGAGCAAAGACGAGGTCTCCCGCCGTCTTGTGGAGATGATCACCCGCGCGTGGCGGGACAAAAACAAAAAGTAGAGACACCATTCTAAACGCCGGACACAGACGCGTATCGGCGAAAAAAACGCGCTCCCCGGGATCGTTGTTCCTGGGAGCGCGTTTTTTATCCCTTCCGGATCAAAGACCCATCAGCTCATCGGCATCACCAAGTAGCGATAGCCGTCGGAGGTCTTGAACAGCGCGGCGCTGTTATCGTTGAGATACAGCTCCACCTGCGTTTCGGGATTGAGGATCTTGAGGAAGTCGAGGATAAAAGTCGGCTCGAACTTCAGATCCAACGGCTCGGCGTCGTAGTTGATCGGCATCGACAGGAGCGACTGACCGCGTTCACTCCCCTGGGCGGTCAGGACCAGGCGGCCGGTGGAGAACTGAAACAGCAGCGCCGGCTGCTTGACGGTGCGCGGAATCTTCGCCTCGCGGATCAGCTGCGTTAAAGGACCGGCGAGGAAATCGACATGGACAAAATCTTTGATCTTGTCGTCGGTGGGGAACATGTTTCTCCAGCGGGGGAAGCGGCCTTGGATCAGGCGGCCGCGCAGCATCGAGTTCCCCCACAGGAAGTGAATCCGCCCTTCACGAATAACGCAGCGGATTTTCTCTTCGCCGGAGAAGATTCTCTCGGCGATGTCTAAGGTCCCCAGCGATACAATCGACTCGTTTTCGGTCGTCAGGTTTCCGACCTGATTCGCGGTCGATTCCTGATTGGTCATTCGGCGCGAATCGGTCGATATCCCCGCGAACCGCCCTTCGGTCATTTCGATCAGGACACCGCTGAGCGCGTACTTGGTATTCTCACGCTCGGTAGCGTATTTCGTTCGGGTGATCAGCTGACGCAGGGTGTCGGCGGTAATCTCGTGGTACTCGTCGGCCTCGATCAGCTCGATGTCGGGGAAATTGTCGGGATCGATCGTCGGGATATCGCAGTAGCGGCCGTCGAACAGGGAGAGCTGATTCCCCCGGCTTTCGACCAAGATTTCGTTGTCGCGGCAGACCTGGAGAATCTCTTTGAGCAGATCCTTCGGAAGAATCGTCGATCCGGGTTCCTGCACGTTGACACCATCGAGCTGCAGACGAACCGAATTGTCCAGATCCGACGCCATGAAGATCAGGTGCCCGTTTTCGGCCTTGAGCTTGATATTCTGGAAGACGTTCTTGATGTCGTTGACCGCGGCGGTCGCGGCGGCGACGTTGAACGTTTGAGCAAAAGCGGTCTTGTTACAGGTGAATTTCATCGTCATAACTCCCTATTCGATCGTGTCGTTGTTATATCTGGCGCCTGATACACCAATGGCTGTAAGTCACCGAGCCATAGGTCTTATTCTAGCATAATTTTAACGGATAGAAAGATTTTAGCGGGAAGAGAATGAAAAAAGAAGAAAAAAAGAAGATAGGCAGGTTTTATAATCTAGATAATATAAATAGAGTGTGTATAATTAGGTAATAGATAGAAGGAGGATAATCTCTTGTAGGTTCCTTCCTTTCGATTGCCTCCGGCTCTTCACGCCGGCGCTGCGGCGGGCAGTTATCAACATCGAGGGGTCCCGCGTGCCGCGGCCGAGGCCGCGCCCCGCCCGAGGGTACTCTCTGTTATTTAAAGAGAAAAGAGGGAGTATGATTATGTCCTCCCCGTTTCTGTTGATAACTCAGCATCAAAACCGTGAAACGCCGTAATTTACGATGTTTCACGAACAAAACAGGCGGTGGAAAACTTAACGAAAAACGGTCGATATCCTTTCGATAACCTGTGAGTCTTTTGTTCGCGGTTTATGATCCGTCATGGATCAGTGTTGATAAATGGATGTTTATCAACATTTCATAAACGTTTTATAGACGGTTTATCCACATAAAAAATCAGGGGTAAAACCACAGTTTTACCCCTGATTTTAGTTGTTTCTAAAATATCTTTCTGCCCCTCGCCGAATCTCTAGTTGGAGTTCGGGATATAGAGCATCGGAAGACCGTCATCGACAAAACCGCTGCCGCCGTCCTGCGTTTGGCCCGCCTCCGGCTGGCTTTGCATGAGCCCTTCGGGAAGAGTGCTCGGCATGACCGGCGCGGGCGTCTGGTTTCCCGAGGTCGACAGTTCCGGGCGATCCTCCCGCGGCGCCTTAAAGGTCTGATGCCTCGTCTGCTCGGCGCCGCGGCGTTCAACCTTCTTATAGGGACCGGGGAGCGGTTCGGCCTCTCGGCGGGGGTCACCCAGGCCGATCCCCTCGAAATCTTTCTGGCTGAACCCACTGTTCTCCTGCTGAGCGCTCTGATCGGCGGTGTCGAACCGGCCGGGCTGCGAGCCGAGACTCCCTGATCCGTTGTACTCATAGGAAAGACCGTCGCTGGCCATTCCCGAGCACCCCTCGGGGAGATCCTCGCAGCGGGGGGGCTCTTCGGCGCCGCAGCCGATTTGAGCGCAGCCGCCCTGGTCATATTGGCCGCCCTGGCCGTAGTCATACGGTGCCATCAAAGTCGGCTGGGCGCCGGAATAATCGACCGTGCCGTCAAGCATCATGGGGGGCTGGCTCATCACCGCCTCGTAAGGGACACCCTCGTCGTAGAGCATTGGGATGTTCCCCTCGATCGCCGGATCCATATAGACACCGGGGTACTCCTGGTACATCTGGGCATCCGACGGGTAGCCGCTGGCGTAGTCGATCGGTTCCTCGTCCCGGCAGCCGAACAGCTTAGACAAAGAAAACCTCATTCGCGAGACGCTTCGATCGGCCAGACGGCAAATCGGGGTAGAACGGCACCCTGAGCGGCTTTCCTCAACTCCCGCGGCGATCATCTCTGAACCGGTCATCTCAATCCCCGAGATCCCCTCCATCGAACGGCTGCTCTTACCGCCGCCCAGCAGGCCGCCAAGGCAGCTCTTTCTCTGGCCCGAGTACCCATCTTGCGCGTACGCACCACCCGCGGCGTATGCCTCGTAGGTATTCGGGTCGATGATCACCGGCGCGACCTGGCTGCCGCCGGCGGATTTCGGGCAGATACCGGACCCAGAAGCGCCGGAGGCAGCCAGGTGGGCGGCGCTGGGGCGGTACAGCGTCGAGGCGAACCCGGCGTTCGGCGTTCTGTCTTGGAAGTTAAACTTCCCGTTGCCGAGGATCGTCGGGGTCCCTTTATAGGTATTCCCTCCCCACAGCAGCAGCGACGGCTTGTGGGCGATCTTATTGGTGAAGATCCGCGCGTCGTCCAAGATCGGGTAAATGCGCTCCTGGACCCCCGCGGTGATATCGTTGGCGTTGGCGGTCACCGCCTCGACGTTCTGGACCGTATTGCGGAACGAGGCGCCGATGCTCGGGTCACGGAGCATCCCGATCGGGGTGTCGCTGTCTTTGATCGCGGTATTTAATTCCTCGGCCAGCTGATTAATATTGCTGACCATCTGGCGCAGATCCTCGCCGCTGGCGGTCAGAGAAGCGATGAAGTCGGGTCCTTCTTTCGAGAGCGAGTCGGTGAAAGACTTTAAGTTATCGAGGTTGGCGTTGACGTTATCGACGGTCTTCCCCGAGTTTTGGATGATGTATTTAAAATCATCCGAAAGCGAATAGGCGTCGTTGACGATCGTCTGGATTTTCTCGATGGTCTCGGGAAGAATCTTCGCCGAGGAGAGGACGCTGTTGCGGACATTCTCGTCCCCGACGATCGCGTTGATATTCCCCGCCAGGACACTGGTCGATTTGAGGGTATCCCCCAGCGAGCCGAGGATATCATCGATCTTGCTCTTTTTTACCTCGATGTCTTCCGCGCTTCCGAGGAGGACATTGATCTTCGCGATGAAGGTCGTCATCTCTTCGGCGGCGTCGTTGACCTGGCGAATCGCCTTAGCCAGATCTCCCTCAATGTTCGAGACGGTCCCCATCAGATCGCCCCCCGGGATGCCGGTGATCGGGTCCTCGACCTTGCGGACCGCGATTTGACCGGAGTAATTCGGGTTTTTCACAAACTCGATCGAGGCGTCGCCCAGAACGGTTCGCTGGATCCGCGCGTACTCATTGGTGTAGATCTGAACATTGGGGGCCAGTCGAAAGACGACATGGACCTCGGAATGATCCTCGTCATCCACCAGGTCGACGCTGATCACACGGCCGATCTCCACCCCGCTTTTGAGCACACGGGAGTTGTTTCCGATACCGGGGGCTTTGTCGAAGACAATCGTCATCCTCTCGCTCCCCCCGGAGGAGAAGATCTTCTTGGGCGCGCCAAAGAGGATCGTCATGACAATGATGGTTACAAACACGGTTAAAACCATCCCGCCAATGAGGAATTCCATTCTCTTGTTCGACATAATATTCCGCCTCTGATATTTTCTTCCGACAGCCCGAGAGAAAAACCTCTTCCGCCGTCAGTGTTTGGTCATCTCCATCAAGCGTTCCCCGGCGTAGCCGTTAATAAACTGCCAGACACGCTTGTCGTCGGTATCGTCGATCTCGTCCGGAGGCCCGTCGAAGAGGACCTGCGGCTCATCCGGCCCAAGCCGGCGCAATGGATAGAGCATCACGATCCGGTCCGCGACTTTCTTGGCCGATTTCATATCGTGGGTTACGATCACCCCGGTCACCTTGTGCTTGTCCCGCGCGTTGATGATCATCTCGTTGATCACATCGCTCATAATGGGGTCCAGCCCGGTTGTCGGCTCGTCGTAGAGCATCAGCTCGGGGTTGATCGCCAGCGCCCGCGCGAAACCGACCCGCTTGCGCATCCCGCCGGAAAGCTCGGCGGGGTACCGCTGCTCCACGTCCTGGGTTAACCCCACCTCGTGAAGGAGCCGGTGGACGGTCTCGTCGATCTCGTCTTTGCGGGTCTTCGGCCGATTCTGCAAGATCGGGAAGGCGACATTCTCCCATATTGTCATACTGTCAAACAGCGCCGCCTGCTGAAAGACGAACCCAAAGCGGGTCCGCGCCTGGCTCAGCTGCCGGCTGCTCATCGAGGTTAAATCCACCCCGTCGAGCCAGATATTTCCGTAGGACGGCTTATTCAGCCCGATGAGGGTCTTGAGCAAAACCGTCTTTCCGCAGCCGCTTTCCCCGATAATCGCCACCGTCTCGCCGCGGCGGATCGGGAGATTGATATCGCGCAGAACCTCGTGGCCGTCGAACTCGACATAGAGTCCTTCGGTCTCCAGAAGCGGCCGGCGTCGGCGCAGGACACGCCGCTGACCATCGGCGTCGGTGTAAACCTGCCCTTCCCAGGTGATCTTTTCTCTCGATTCGGTCATCAGAGCATTCCTCCCGTCGGCCCCCCGAAGAAAGCCGTCTGAAAACGGTCCAGGAAAATCCCTAAGACCAGGTCGAGGATCAGGATCATCACAAACGAGATCACGAACGAATGGGTCGCGGCTTTGCCGACCCCTTCGGCCCCCGCCTCGCAGTGGAATCCCTGATGACAGCTGATCATCGCGATCGCGCCGCCGAAGAAAATGCTTTTAAACATACCGGCGAATATCTCGAACGGACCGACCATTCGCCGGGAATAGTCCCAGTAATACCCCCAGTCGACGCCGAGGACATCGATGCTTAGAAACGCGCCGCCGAAGACCCCCATCGCGTCAGCCATAATCGTCAGCCCGGGAATCAGGATCAGGCAGGCCAAAAAGCGCGGGACCACCAGGTAGTGAATCGGGTTCGGCCCCATACTGGTTAAGGCGTCGATCTGTTCGGTCACCCGCATGGTTCCCAGTTCCGCGGCGATGGAGCTGCCGACACGGCCGGCAAGCATCGTGGCGGCCAGAACCGGGCCGAGTTCTTTAACCAGCGACAGGTTGATCGCCCCGCCGATGCGCGACTCCAGCCCCACCAGCTTGAACTGGGGGAACGACTGGACGGCCAGCACCATTCCGACGAACATTCCGGTGAGAACCACCACCGGCAAACTCAAGACGCCGACGTTGAAGAAGATCGGGACGAGCGTCCCCTTGCTCGGCCGGCGGGCGAAGAGCCAAAAGACAGTCGACGCGGCGAAGAAGGTCAGATC